>CALLWN010000131.1 GCA_938016505.1 uncultured Sphingomonadaceae bacterium | reverse complement strand
TGGCTTCCGGCTCGCCACCTACGCGATGTGGTGGATCAAGGCCTCGATCCAGGAATATATCCTCCGTTCCTGGAGCCTGGTGAAGATCGGCACCACAGCCGCCCAGAAGAAGCTGTTCTTCAACCTGCGGCGCATGAAGGGAAAGCTCGAGGCCATCGAGGAAGGGGATCTCCACCCCGATGACGTGAAGAAGATCGCGAAGGACCTCGGTGTCTCCGAGGATGACGTGATCTCGATGAACCGGCGGATGGCGAAGGGCGGCGACACCAGCCTCTACGCGCCACTGCGCGAGGATGGCGAAGGCGAATGGCAGGACTGGCTGACCGATGATGGCCCGGGGCAAGACGAGGTGCTGGCCGAGGCGCAGGAAGCCGACATCCGCCACGACCTGCTTCGCGAAGCGATGTTGACCCTCAACGATCGTGAGCGACACATCCTGACCCAGCGCCGGCTGGCCGAGGAACCGCAGACGCTCGAGGAGCTCTCGGTCGAATATGGTGTTTCGCGCGAGCGAATTCGCCAGATCGAGGTGCGCGCCTTCGAGAAGCTGCAGAAGGAAATGGTGCGGCTCTCGAGGGAGCGACGGCTGATCGAGGCTTGAAGCACGTCGGACTGGCACCCAACGTCGCTGGCTCGCCTGCGGCGCGCTAGGGAATGCCGGTCAGCTTGTGGGTCTGGAGCGAGAGCCGCCAGCGCGGGTTGACGAGGCAGAAGCGAATTGCGGCTTGCGTATGCTCGGCGCGCGCCGGGCCATCCATGGGCTGCAGGAAGAAGTGGCGGAAGTCCCAGCCTTCCACGGCATCCGGCATCAGCCCGGGCTGCGGATAGACCAGCTTCAGCTCGTCGCCGCTGCGCTGGACGGTGAGAGCCCCGGCCTTCGGCGACACGCAGATCCAATCCAGACCGGCTGGCGCAGCGATCGTGCCGTTCGTCTCGACTGCAACCCGGAAGCCCCGTTGGTGGAGCGCTGCCACAAGCGGCTCATCGAGCTGCAGCAGTGGCTCGCCCCCGGTCATCACGACGAGGCGATGCGACGCCCCGGCCCCCCAGCAGGCCGCGATTGCGTCGGCAAGCGCGTCGGCTGAAGCGAACTTCCCGCCGCCTGGGCCGTCGGTGCCGACGAAATCGGTATCGCAAAAGCGGCAGATGGCGATGGCCCGGTCAGCTTCGCGGCCCGACCAGAGGTTGCAGCCGGCAAAGCGGCAGAAGACCGCGCGCATGCCTGTCTGTGCGCCTTCGCCCTGGAGCGTCAGATAGAGTTCCTTCACCGCATAGCTCATCGGGCATAGTCCGTCGGGTCGGGAACGCCGGCTTCGGCAAAGCCCTTCTTCCTGAGGCGGCAGCTGTCGCACAGGCCGCAGTGCCGGCCATCGGGCGTCGGGTCATAGCACGACCAGGTCTGGCCCATGTCGAGCCCGGCCTCAACGGCCGCGCGCACGATCCCGGCCTTGGTCAGGCGGAGAAGGGGCGAGTGGACGCGGAACCTGGCGGTGCCCTCGATCCCGGCCCGGGTGGCTATGTTGGCAAGATGTTCGAACGCCTCCACGAACTCCGGCCGGCAGTCGGGGTAGCCGGAATAGTCGAGCGCGTTCACGCCGATGACGATGTCGGATGCGCCTGCCGCCTCGGCCCAGCCGAGCGCGACCGACAGGAAGATCGAATTTCGCGCAGGCACATAGGTGACGGGGATCCCCGACTTGATGCCGCGCTTGGGCACGGGGAGGTCGGCGGTGAGCGCAGAGCCCCCGAAGGCCGCAAGGTCAAGCCCGATGATGACATGCCGGAGAACGCCGTGCGCTTTCGCAAGCGTCACAGCGGCATCAAGCTCGCGGCGGTGGCGCTGGTTGTAGTCGATGGTGAGCGCAAGCACCCGGGCGCCGGCACGGCGCGCCATGGCAAGGCAGGTCCCGCTGTCGAGCCCGCCCGACAGCAAGACAACCGCAGTTCGGCCCGCGAGCGCGCCGAGCGGCCGGGTCATGGCAGGCTGCTCCCGCCAGGAAGCATCGCGGCGAGCCCGAGCGCCACGGTGATGAGACCAAGCGCGAGCGAGAGCGGAACCCGCAGCGCCATCCAGCCAGCCGGGGTGAGGCTGAGCCGGGCAAGGGTGCGATCGACGGGGAGGGTTGCCATGATGAGAAGGCCGAGAACAACGAGCCGATCGGGTGTCATCACGAGCAGAAGTGCCAGCGCGGCAAGGCTCGGGACCACCGCGACAAGGTAGAGCAGCCAGGCCCGCTCAGGGCCGGCGCGAGTCGCAAGGCCCCACCAGGCGCCGCCGAGAAAGGAGAGGATGAGCCCGCAATAGAGGGCGCCGGCGCGAAAGGCGAATTCGGGAACCGGCGGCGGTCCGAACAGCACGGCAGCAAGCGCTGCTGCCGCCGGCAGCAGGCCGGACCATCCGAGCAGACGGGCAGGTCGTGGCAGCATGTTCGGCCAGCGCCTAGAGCGTGACGGGCCAATGTGCCAAGGGGCGTGGCGGAACAGGAGGACAAGCCGGATGCAGCAGGAGCGAATGGAGTGGCCGGGCGGCGCGAAGGTCGCGCTCTCGATCGTGGTCAATGTCGAGGAAGGCTCGGAGATG
>CALLWN010000130.1 GCA_938016505.1 uncultured Sphingomonadaceae bacterium | reverse complement strand
AGAAGCTTCGCGGCAAGCGCCTCGGCCTCGGCCGGATTGTCGGCGAGGAGGCTCGCCGAATAGGGTCGGGTCGCCTTGTCGTCGAACAGGGTGGCAAAGGCCCGGACCGAGGGGGCAGCAGGATCGCGCAGCGCCATCGGGTCGGTCTCGAACCGGGCCTGCGGCGCGGCAAAGGCGGCCACCACGAGCGCGGCGAGCAGGGCCGGGAAGGCGACGCGACCGACCGTTGCCGGCAGCGCCTGGGCCTCGCGACCGGGGCGGGGCCTGCGGCCGGCGATGGCAAGGCCGGCGGGCACCAGCGTTGCTGCGGCGAGGAAGGCGGCAAACACCCCGAAGGCGCCGATGAGGCCGAGCTGGGCCATGCCGACGAAGGGCGTGGGGACGAAGGCGAGGAAGCCGAGCGATGTGGTGAGCGCGCACAGGAAGAGGGCGAGGCCGAGGTCGGCGGCGGTGGTCGGCCAGTCGCCGTCGGGCTCTTCCATGCGCAGGATGAGGTGGATGGCATAGTCGGCGCCGAGCCCGGTCAGCAGCACGGCAAACGCCATGGAGACGAGGTTGAGCGCCGGGAAGGCGAGGCTGGCAAAGGCCGCAGCGAGCGCGAGCGCGACAAGGACGACGGCGAGCGCGACGAGGGCGAGCGCGAGCCTGCGGAAGGCGAGCGCCATGAGCAGGGCGACCGAGACGAGGCTGACGACGAGGGCAAGCCCGAGCCCCTGCGTCACCGAGCGCAGCTCCTCGCTGCGCATGGCCGGATCGCCGGTGACGGCGATGCCGACCTCGGCGAGACCCGGTGCAGCAGTCGCCCCGGCGATTGTCGAATCGAGCGCCTCGCGCGCCGGCCGGGCCGGCTGGAACAGGGTGAAGTCGAGCTTCGGCTGGACGGTCAGCACCCGGCGGACGGGTGCGTCGTCGGCCGCGAACAGGGTGGAGAAGGCGAGCGGGCGGGGCGCGCCGGCGAGCCGGGCGCGGATGGTCGCATCGGTTGCAGCGATCACCCGGGCGAGCGCCTCGGGCCCGCCGGCGATGCGGTCGGCGTCTGCCACCCCCTCGGCAAGGCTCGCCATGAAGGCGTCGAGCGTGGGCTCGGCGGCGAGCGTGCCGAGGAGCGGCCCGGCGCGCGACAGCTTGGCGAGCATCGAGTCGAGCTCGGCATCGTCCATGTAGAGGAGGCCGTTCCTCTGGAACCAGGGGTCGAGGGCGGCCGCAAACGGCGCCTCGAGCACGTCAGGGCGGGCCTCGATCCCGGCGGCGAGCCGGGCGAGCGCGGCATCGGCCCGGGCGGCGTCGGGCGCGTCGATGAGCACCACGAACCGGCTGTTGAGCCCGGGAAAGGCCGTGTTGAGGGCCAGTTCGCGCTGGCGGTGGGGCAGCTCGTCGGAGAGCATGTGCGAGCTGTCGGTATCGACCGCGAAGTGGCGCGCGGCGACGAGCCCGGCGCCGAGGACCAGGAGCGCGGCGAGGGCGAGGGTGAGCCACGGCCGCGCCGCGGCGCGCGCACCCAGCGCCCTGACGGCGCCGGCCAGCAGGTGGCCGGCCTCGGTCCTGCCGGAGGTCCGTTCGGGCGGGGCGTGCATCGGATGCGCCCCTAGCCCAGCCGTCAGATCATCGCCATGCCGCCGTTCACGTGCAGCGTCTGCCCGGTCATGTAGCTGGCCTCGTCGCTGGCGAGAAAGACCGCGGCGGCAGCGACATCGGCGGGTTCGCCGAGCCGGCCGGCGGGGATGCGGGCCATGAGCGCGGCCTTCTGCGCCTCGGCGAGGACGTCTGTCATGGCCGAGCGGATGAAGCCCGGGGCAATGCAGTTGACCGTCACGTGGCGCGAGGCGACCTCGGCGGCGAGCGCCTTGGTCATGCCGATGAGGCCGGCCTTGGCCGCGGCATAGTTGGCCTGGCCGGGGTTGCCGGTCACGCCGACGATCGAGGTGATCGAGATGATCCGGCCGTGGCGCGCCTTCATCATCGGCCGGAGCGCAGCGCGGGCCAGCCGGAACGCGGCCTCGAGGTTGACCCGGATCACGGCGTCCCACTCGGCATCCTTCATCCGCATGGCGAGGTTGTCGCGGGTGATGCCGGCATTGTTGACGAGGATGTCGAGCCCGCCGAGCGCCTCGGTCGCAGCGGGCACGAGGCGCTCCACGGACTCGGCGTCATCGAGCCGGCAGGGCAGTGCAACGCTTGCCGAAAGCGTGGCTGCCAGCTGCGCAAGCGCGTCCTCGCGGGTGCCGGAGATGGCGACGCGGGCGCCGCGCGCGGCAAGGGCTGCAGCGATTGCGCCACCGATCGCGCCGGTCGCGCCGGTCACGAGGGCCGTCCGGCCCGACAGATCGAACATGGTCATCCTCCCTTGTCCCTCACAGCGCCTTCAGCAGCGCATCCACATCCTCGGGCCTGGAGACCGCGATGTTGGTGATGTCGGGTGCGATCCGCTTCACCATCGGCCCGAGCACCCGTCCGCCCAGTTCGACCATGCGGGTGATGCCGGCGGCGGCCATGGCCTCGACGGTTTCGCGCCAGCGCACCGTCGCCGTCACCTGGGCGACGAGCAGGTCGCGGATGGTGGACGGGTCGGTCACGGGGGCGGCCGTCACATTGGCCCACAGCGGGACGATGGGGGGCGAAATCGCGGTTGCGGCGAGCGCTTCCGCCATGGCCTCGGCTGCTGGCGCCATCAGCGGGCAATGGAACGGTGCGGAAACCGGGAGCAGCACCGAGTGGCGCGCCCCGCGTTCCCTTGCGAGGCGCATCGCCCGCGTCACTGCCTCGACATGGCCCGACACCACGACCTGGCCGGGCGCATTGTCGTTGGCGGCGGCGAGCACCTGGCCCTGGGCCGCCTCGGCGGCGATCGCGGCGATGTCGGCAAAGCCGAGGCCGAGGAGGGCGGCCATCGCCCCCTCGCCCG
>CALLWN010000129.1 GCA_938016505.1 uncultured Sphingomonadaceae bacterium | reverse complement strand
CGCCGGGGCGATCGACCTTGAACCAGGTTTCGTTGATCCGCCCCGGCACTGCATCCATCTTCACCCAGAACGACGGGAGCGCCCAGCTGTGCAGCACGTCGGCCGCCGTGATCAGAAGCTTCACCGTCTTGCCGGCGGGCACCACGACACGGTTGTCGGTCTCGAGAAGATAGGGCGCGCCGCGCGCCTGTGCCTCGTCGCGGTTGACCATCACCGCATCGAAGCTGATCCCGCCATGATCGACATATTCATAGCCCCAGTACCACTGGTAGCCTGTCGCCTTGATCGTGAGGTCGGCCTTGGGCGGGTCATACTGGTTGGCCAGAAGCCGGAAGCTCGGCACCGCGATGATGACAAGGATGAGAGCCGGGATCAGCGTCCACACAACCTCGAGGCGGGTATTGTGGGTGAAACCGGCCGGGTTCGGGTTGGCCGCAGCGCGGTACCGCAGGATGGTCCAGACCAGAAGCGCCAGCACCAGCGCCGAAATTCCGAACATGACCGGGTTGAGCAGCCAGTGCACCATCCGCAGCGCTTCCTCGCCGATCGGCGTGACCTGGGGCAGGATGTCCACCCCCCAGGGGGACGGCTGGCCGATCCCGGCCTCGGGCACCCGGGGCGTGTAGGTGACTGCCGCAGCAGCCGCCGCCTCGGCAACCGTCGCCCCGGCCTCGGGTGCGGACTCCTGGGCAAGGGCAGGACCCGACCCGATCATCGCCGCCAGTGCGGCCGCCACTGCGCGATGCGCCATCGCCTCTCCCATGCGTCTCTCTTCACCCATACTCCGCAGGCTATATGTCCCCCGATGCGGGGTCACAAGCTTCGAGGGCGCGCTGCGACACCGGCGCGTCAGCGATGGCAGCCATGCATCACCCCGACCCGGCTTGCGGATTTCAGGCGGCGAGGTCGTCGAACTCGGCCTTGGTCTTCTGCCGCTGCGCCATCACCGCCTTCTGCATGTCGTCGCCCTGGAGCATGGCGGCATTCCACACCGCGACATAGTCGAGCCCCTGGTCGATCGTCATGTCGCGGCCAGCGTTCAGCACCTGCTTGATGCCAGTGATCGCAAGCGGGCTCTTCGCTGCAATCTCGCGCGCCATGGCAAAGGCGGCCTCGATCGTCGCTTCGCGCGTCGGGTGCACGCTGTTCACGAAGCCGAACCGCAGGGCCTCGGCCGCCGGCCAGCGCCGCCCGGTGTAGGCCAGCTCGCGAATCAGCCCCTGCGGCAGCAGGTGCGGGATCCGCTGCAGCGTGCCCACATCGGCGACGATCGCGATGTTCACTTCCTGGATGGTGAAGAAGGCATCCTCGCTCGCGAGCCGGATGTCGCAGGCGGTCATGAAATCCACCCCGCCGCCGATGCATCCGCCGTGGATCGCCGCGATCACCGGCACCCGGCAGCGGTCGACCGCGTTGAACGGCTCCTGCATGTACTTGACGTGGCGCCGCATCTTCTCCCGCGCCCGGCCGAGGTCGGCATGGTGGCCGCCGAGCGTGCCACCGGCCCAGTTGAGGTCGAGCCCGGCGGTGAAATGCTTGCCCGTCGACGAGATCACGACGGCACGCACGCCCGGGTCGGAGTCGATCTCGGCGAACACGGCCGGGATCTCGTCCCAGAATTCCCTGTTCATGGTGTTGAGCGCCTGCGGCCGGCACAGTTCGATATGGGCGATCCTGTCGGCGACCGCATAGGTGAAGGTGGTGTAGGTCATTGCGTCCCTCGCGCTCCAATCCTAGGGGCCAGCGCATGACGCGCTTCACGGTCAACGGCAACCCCGTCAAGTACGAGCTCGCGCCCGACACGCCGCTGCTGTGGGCGCTGCGCGATGCCTCGAACCTGACCGGCACCAAATATGGCTGCGGCGCCGGGCTGTGCGGGGCCTGCACGGTCCATGTCGATGGCGAGCCGGTCCGCTCCTGCCAGGTCACCATCGCCGAGCTCGAGGGCAACTTCGTCACCACCATCGAGGGCCTGTCGCGCGATCGGTCGCACCCGGTGCAGCAGGCCTGGCTCGAGAAGCAGGTCCCGCAGTGCGGCTATTGCCAGTCGGGCATGATCATGGCGGCAGCCGCACTCCTCAAGGCCAACCCCCGGCCCACGCGCGCCGAGGTCCGCGCAAGCCTCACCAACCTCTGCCGCTGCGGCACCTATCCGCGGATCGAAGAGGCCGTGCTGCGCGCCGCCGAGATCGCCCGGGCGGGCTGAGGCTTGGAGGCTCCGGCCCGGCCCGCGGGCCAGCTTCTCCGCGTTCTCGGCTTCGGCTTCGGCCTTGCAACCGTCGTCGGCGGCGTCATCGGCGCGGGCATCCTCCGCCAGCCCGGCGTGGTCGCCGGCGCCATCGGCGATCCTGTCGTCATCGTCTCGCTCTGGGTCGTCGGCGCCATCATGGCAGCCGTCAACGCCTTCACCGTGGTCGAGCTCGGTTCGAGCCTGCCGCGCGCCGGCGGGCCCTATGCGCTCGTCGCCCACGGCCTCGGTGCCCGCGCCGGCGCGCTCGTCGGCTGGGCCGACTGGTTCAACGGCATGTCGACGCTTGCCTTCCTCGCGGTCGCCTTCGCCGAGTTCCTCCATCGCGCCGGCCTCTTCGCAGACCGGCCGCTCGGCGTCCTCGCCGTCGCCCTCATCCTCGCCGCCTATGTCCTC
>CALLWN010000128.1 GCA_938016505.1 uncultured Sphingomonadaceae bacterium | reverse complement strand
CGTTCGCCCCTGCTCGAGAAAGCGGCCGCCGCACCAGTCCGGGTCGGCCATGATCGCCTGCCGCCCGACTTCGTGAAAGGCGATGTTCTGGGCGCTGTGGCGGGACGTCGTGGCAATCGCGATGACGGCACGGGCGCGGTCGGGGTGGCTGCTGGCGAACTGGAGCGCCTGCATCCCCCCCATCGAGCCGCCCACCACGGCGAGCAGACGGCCGATGCCCAGCGTGTCGAGCAGTGCGACCTGGGCGCGGACCATGTCGGCGATGGTGATGACGGGAAAGTCGATCGCCCACGGCCGGCCGGTTTCGGGGCTTGGGCTCGCCGGACCCTCGCTTCCCATGCAGCCGCCGATCACGTTGGCGCAGATGATGAAATGGCGCGCCGGGTCGATCGGTTTTCCTTCGCCGACCATGCGGTGCCACCAGCCTGGCTTGCCGGTGAGCGGGTGGGTGCGGGCGACATACTGGTCGCCGGTCAGTGCGTGGAAGATCAGGATGGCATTGCCGCGATCCTGGTCGAGCGCGCCCAGCGTCTCATAGGCGATTGCGGGGCGCGGCAGGACGCGCCCGCTGTCGAGGGGGAGGTCGGCGGCGAGCCGGAGCGTCTGGTGCGAGAACGGCGGGTTCATCGAATGGGGCGGGGCCCTAGCAGGGCCGATGCGGCGCAGCAAAGCTTGCCTTTCGCGGCCGCTGCGGGGAAAGCGGCGCAATGACCGTTCCGCCAGCCCCGCGCCCCAACCCGTGGATCGGGGCGATCGCGCCCTACACGCCTGGAGAGGCGAAGCTCCCCGGCGGCGTGGAACCGATCAAGCTGTCGTCGAACGAGAATCCGTGGGGCCCGTCTCCGGTCGCGATCGCTGCGATCCGCGCCCACGCCCATGGCGTGCACCGCTATCCCGATGGCGCGGCGCACCGGCTGCGTGAGCGGATCGGCTTTCTCCACGGCCTCGACCCTGCGCGGATCGTTGTCGGCACCGGCTCCGACGATATCCTCCAGTTGCTCCCGCTCATCTACTGTGCCGCTGGTGACAGCGTGGTGCATGTCCGCCATGGCTTCATGGTCTACCCCATTGCTGCACGCCGCGCCGGCGCCGAGCCACTCGCCGCCCCGGACCGCGACTATGTGGCCGATGTCGATGCCATCCTCGCGACGGTGCGCACCGACACAAGGATCGTGTATCTGGCCAACCCCAACAACCCGACGGGCACGATGATCCCGCCGGCCGAGCTGGCCCGGCTGCATGCCGGCCTCAGGCCCGACGTGCTGCTGGTCGTCGACCAGGCCTATGCCGAGTATCAGGACGACCCCGATCCGGACGGGGCGCTCGCGCTCGCCCGCACGGCGGCCAATGTCGTCGTCACGCGGACCTTCTCCAAGATCTACGGACTCGGCGGCCTGCGCGTCGGCTGGGGCAGCGGGCCCGCAGCGGTCATCGAGGCGCTGAACCGGGTGCGCACCCCCTTCCCCACCGCAAGTGTCTCGCTCGCCGCAGCGGAGGCAGCGGTCGCCGACCAGGAATGGGTGGTGCGCTGCCGCGAGGCCAACCGCACCGAGCGGGCCCGTCTCGAGGCCGCAATCGGCGCGCTCGGCAACCATGGGCTGCGCGCGGTCCCAAGCGCTGCCAATTTCGTGCTGGTCACCTGCCCCGAGGCCGGGCCCTTTAGCGCGGCCGCGATCAAGGCCCGGTTCGAGGCCGACGGGATCATCGTCCGCCATCTCCCGGGGCAGGGGCTGCCCCACGCGCTTCGGATCAGCGTGGGAACCCATGACGAGACTGGCCGGGTGATCGAGAGCCTGGCGCGGCTGGCAGCCTGATGGCCCCGTTCGCGCGGGTTGCCATCATCGGGCTCGGCCTCATCGGCTCGTCGCTTGCGCGCGCCGTCAAGGGCCTCATGCCCGGCGTTGCGCTTGCCGGCTTCGACCGGGATCCGGGCGTTCGGGAAGCGGTTGCCCGCCTCGGCCTTGTCGACGAGGTCGCACCATCCCCCGCGGATGCGGCGCGCAGGGCGGATCTTGTCGTCCTCGCCGTGCCGCTGGGGGCCATGCGGGCAGTGGGCGAAGCGGTCAGGGACGCGCTCGCGCCCGGCGCCCTGCTCTCCGACGTCGGCTCCTCGAAGCAGGCGGTCATCGACGCGCTTTTTGACCTCGTGCCGGCCGGAGTCCATCTGGTGCCCGCGCACCCGGTCGCCGGAACCGAGAAATCCGGCCCGGAGGCAGGCTTTGCTGCGCTGTTCACCGGGCGCTGGTGCATCCTGACGCCGCCCGAAGGCACGGAGCCGGAGGCGGTGTCCAGGCTCGCCGACTTCTGGACCCGGCTCGGCTCGCGGGTGGAGGTGATGGATGCGCGCCACCACGACCTGGTGCTGGCGATCACCAGTCACCTGCCACACCTCATCGCCTATTCGATCGTTGGCACGGCCTCGGACCTCGAGGGCGTCACCAAGGCGGAAGTGATCAAATACTCTGCCGGGGGATTCCGCGATTTCACCCGGATCGCAGCCTCTGATCCCACCATGTGGCGCGACGTGTTCCTGATGAACCGGGATGCCGTGCTCGAGATGCTGGCACGCTTCTCCGAGGATCTGTCGGCACTCCAGCGGGCGATCCGCTGGGGCGATGGCGATGCGCTCTACCGCCGGTTCGAGGCAAGCCGCGCGATCCGCCGGGCCATCATCGACGCCGGCCAGGACACCGACGCGGCCGACTTCGGCCGGACCCACCCAGACGCGCCCGAGCCCGGGCCCGAGCGCGGCCGGCCCTGACCCCGCCGTTTCATCCGCAGTCCACCAAGGCATCGTCGTCTTCGGGCGGGCAGTTCAGAATGCGGCGGGCGATCTGCGGGGCATGGCCTGCGCGCAGCATGGCGGCCATCTGGCGCGCGCGGGTCCGGGGGTCGCCGGTTTCAGGGCCATAGGGGCCGAAGCGGCGGCGACGGGCGAATTGACGGGCAAGCGCTTCTGCCTCGGTCTCGTCCACTCCGGCCGCACCCGTGTCGGTGCCCGACGCAAGGGCGCCATCGGCCCGCAGCTGGTCGCGGATGCGGCGCGCCCCGAGGCCCCGGGCCTTCATGCCCCTGGTTCGGGCGTCGGCGAAGGCAGCCTCGTCGATGTAGCCGCGGGTGGCCAGGCGGTCGGCAAGCGCGGGAAGATCCGGCGCGCCCTCGCCCGCCCAGCCACGCTGGCGCAGCTTTGCCTCGAGATGGCGGACGAGACGCGCCCGCGTCGTCTGGAACCGCTCGACATAGCGCAGGGCCGCCGTTTCGAGCAGCGCCGGGTCGAGAGGCGGTCGCGCCCGCCGCGCACGCTCCTGCTGCCGACGCTGTTTTGTCATGGCCACCTTGCTGCCACACTTGTGTCGCGTTTTGAACGAGGAGCAGGCGCACCAGCCGGTGACCGCTGCGCCGAAAGCGTCAAGGAGCGGCGCAGCGCCGAGGCCGGCTGACTGCGGAGTAGCCTGAGACAGATGGACCCCATGACGAACGACATCGCGACAATCCCCGGCCCCACGCCGCTCTCGAGCGGCATCCCGGAGAACCGCGGCCACTTCGCGACCCTTTGCGACGCCCTCGACTATGCCGCCACCGGGCGCACCGGCTTCAACTTTCATGATGCCCGGGCGAACCTGATGCGGGCCTACCCCTACCGCGAACTTCGCGAGGACGCGCGCGCCGTGGCGCAGCGGCTGATCGGGCTCGGCCTCAGCCCCGGCGCCCGGGTTGCGCTGCTGGCGGAGACCGGGCCTGATTTCGTTGCCCATTTCTTCGGGGCTCTCTACGCTGGCGTTCTCCCGGTGCCGCTGCCGATGCCGACCTCGTTCGGCGGCCGCGAGAGCTTCATTGGCCAGCTTCGCCAGCAGATGACCAGCGCCGACCCTTCGCTCGTGGTCGCAC
>CALLWN010000127.1 GCA_938016505.1 uncultured Sphingomonadaceae bacterium | reverse complement strand
GCCCTTGCCTTTGCGCTTCTCGACCTGTGCCGCGAGCTGGCGCTGCTGGTGGTGCGCGACGGCGAGGGGGCGACGAAGCTGGTCGAGGTGCGGGTGACAGGCGCGGTCTCGGACGCGAGCGCGCGCCGGGTTGCGATGAGCATCGCCAATTCGCCGCTGGTGAAGACCGCGATCGCCGGCGCCGACGCCAACTGGGGGCGGGTGGTGATGGCGGTGGGGAAGGCGGGCGAGCCAGCCGAGCGCGACCGGCTCTCGATCCGGTTCGGCGGAGTGACGGTGGCAGCGCATGGCACCGTGGCGGCCGGCTATGACGAGGGCCCGGTGGCAGCCCATCTTGCCGGCGAGGAGGTCGAGATCGAGGCCGACCTCGGGCTGGGCGACGGCCGGGCGACGGTGTGGACCACCGACCTGACCCACGGCTACATCCGGATCAACGCCGACTATCGCTCCTGACGATCGCTCCTGACCGGCGGCGCCGGGCTGGCGGCGCTGGCGGTCGCTGCCGCCGCGGGTTCCGGGCTGGCGGGCCGGGGGCTGGCGGGCCGGGGGCTCACGGGCTGGCGGGCGAGGTCGGGGAGGAGACGGCCGAGCGCGGCCTGGTCGGTCATGCGGCCGCGGCCGAAGGTCTGGCCGCTGCGGTCGCGGAACCGGTCTTCCGCGTCGGCGAGGGCGGCGATCCGCAGGGCGCCGGCGCCGCGGACGAACAGCGGGACCGCGAAGTTGCTGTGGGTGGTGGCGAACCAGCGGTGGCCGGGCAGCTGGCCGGCGCCGCGATCGGCGAGGCCGGCGAAGGGCAGGCGCGCGGCATCGGGGCCATGGAGGTGGTGGTCGTGGTCGGCGGTGACGACGAGGAGGGTGTTCGACCAGTCCGCGGGGGTGTCGGGGCGCTCGATCCAGGCGACGATGGCAGCGACGGCGGCGTCGAACTCGTCATATTCCTCGATCGCCCGGCCGAGGAAGTTGGCGTGCATCGCCCGGTCGACGGCGCCGCCCTCGACCATGAGGTAGAAGCCGTTGTCGCCGCCGGACAGGCGGGCGAGCGCCGCCATGGCAAGCTCGGTGAGGGTGGGCGAGGTTTCGAGCCGCGGCCGCTCGTAGGGGCGCATGGTGGTGCGGTCGCAGCCGTCGCAGGCGCGGTAGCTCTGGTGGCCTTCATCCGCCCGGATCACCATCGCGAGCCTCGCGGGGGCGGGGCGCGCCCCGCTTGCGATGGCCGCGATCTCGTCCCGGGCCGAGGCGAGGGTCCAGGGTTGGCCCGGGCCCTGGATGCCGCCTGCGTTGGTGCCGGTGGTGAGATCCTGCCACATGGCCCCGGTGAACCAGCAATAATCGGGCGCGCGCGGGCGGCCGTCGTTGTCGAACCCGGGGTGGCCGGTGCCGGCGATGACGTCGAGCGTGCCGGAGGCGAACATCTCGTGGACGATCTGGTGGCGATTGCCGCGGCTGGTGCTGTGCGCGCCGCCGAAGGCGGCGGGCGTTGCGTCGCCGAGCTGGACCGTGGTCACGACGCCGACCAGCCGGCCGGCGGCCCGGGCGACTTCGGCGAGCGAAACCAGCGGCTGGCCATTGCCGTCGACGTAGATGGCGTTGTTGTAGGTCTTGACGCCGGTGGCCATGGCGGTGGCGGTGTTGGCGCTGTCGGGGTAGGTGGCGCGGGCCCATTCATAGCCGGCGAAGGCGGCAGGGAAGGCCTCGAACCGCGGCACCCGCGACGGGCCGGCGAGCGGCTTCGTGTTCCAGGCCCGGTCGGATTGATAGCGGGCGAGCGGATCCTGGGCGAGGCCCCCCCGGGGCCGGGCACGGCGGCATTGCCGGTGCGCAGGGGATGGGTGCTCTGCGCCAGCTGGGTGAAGCCGGGCTGGTCGACCGCGAGCGGGCCACCGCGCCACAGCCGGGTTGCGGCGAGCATGTTGTAGCCGGCGCCGTGGGCGAGGAACATCCGGCCAAGCGGCAGGCCGAACAGCGCCGAGATCTCGAGAATGCCCGAGCTTTCCCAGTTGCCGAAGTCGGTCGGGATCTCGTCGATCATGCCGGCGGGCACGGCGCTGCGGTCGATGTTGGCGATGCGGCGGACGGCGCCGGTCGTCACGTCGACTTCGACCATGCCGGCCTCGTTGGGGTTGTCGGCCGGGCTCCAGGCGAAGGCGCGGTCTTCCTGGATGAGGAGCCTGGTCGGGCCTGCCCAGTCGCGGTTGTCGGGGCTGCGGAGCGCCCGGCTGGGATCGACATCGCCGTTGTCGATGATGGTGGCGTCGGCGGTGGTGGGGTTGCCGTCGGCATCGAAGCCAAGCTTCACGGTGAAGGTGGTGCCCCAGCTGTCGGCGCCGCCGGCATAGCTCGGCCGGCCGGTGGCGACGAAGGCGATCAGCTGGCCATCGGCCGGGTTGGTGGCGACATCCTCGGGGCGGGCGAAGAGGAAGGCACCCTTGGCGGCCGCTTCGGCCTTGAGGGTGGTGTCGTCGGCGAAGCCGAGCGCGTCCCAGCCCGGCGTGCCGGCCCTGGAGGAATCATGGTGGGTGAGTTCGACTGAGGTGCCGGTGCGGGTGTCGCCGAAGCCGCCGCGGAAGCCGTTGGGGTCGGTGTCGCCCGAGTCGGCCTTCCAGGCGTAGAGCTTGCCGCCAGAGAGGCCGTTGCGCTCGAGGAAGCCGGCGCCAGGGTCGGTCGACTTGGTGCCGACATGGAGGTAGAGCGGGTAGCCGGTGCTGTCGTCGGCGAGGACGAGCGCGACCTTGCTGGTGGTGCCGGTGTCGACGACGGCGGCATTTTCCCACGAGCCGCGGCCGAGCCAGGGGGCAGTGTACATGACCTTCGTTTCCGGGTCGAGGATGAAGGCGGTGCCGTTGTTGCCCTCCTCGCCGGTGAAGAAGAGGCGGTCGGCGAGGCCGCGGCCGGGGCCGAAGCTGTTGGCCTCGAACAGGGCGGCCGAGCAGAAGCGGTCGAGCGCGTCGCCATCGGGCTGGCCGGGGCCGACCACCACGTTGCCGGCGCGGTCGACGATGCTGGTGTAGGCGAGACCGGCGTTGGTGACGGTGAGCGTCGCCTTGTCGATGTCGAAGAAGCTGGTGCGCGCACCGGTCAGCGAGAAGCCGCTGTCGAGCGTGTAGGGATAGCCGCGGGTGCGGCCGAGTTCGTGGACCACGAAGGCGCGGATGCTGTTCGAATCAAGGGTGTAGGCGCCGATGCCGTCGGGGATGCCGACCGGGCGGAAGCCGTTGGGGAGCGTTTCGCCGATGGTGACGAGCGGGCGGATCGACCAGCCCGGCGCGACCATGCTGTACATCGGCTTTTCGGGGGTGACGAAGGTGAAGGCGCTGGCGGCGCCGGCGGAGACCAGCAGGCTGGTGCCCGCGAGCAGGGAGACGAGTTTCATGATGTGCCCTCGCTGGTGGTTGGGCCTCAGGTGTCGCGCGGCATCATGTCACTGTGGTTACTCTCTTGAATATTTCCTGACAGTCCACGGCTTTCGCGCAAGAGATTGTGACAATCGTGGCAGAGACGAGGACAGCCAATGGCTGAGAGCAGCGGTTGACGGCGAGGCGGAGCTGGGCGACGGTGCCGGGCGTGGACCGGCCCATCCTCTTCCACTACCCCGCCTCGCCCTGGGCCGAGCTGGTCAGGCTCGCGCTTGGGCTGAAGGGGCTGGCGTGGGGTTCGGTCGAAGTGCCGGCGGTCTGCCCCAAGCCGGAGCAGGAGGCGCTGACGGGGGGCTATGTGCGCACCCCCGTGCTGCAGCTGGGCGCCGACGTCTATTGCGACACGCTTGCGATCATGGATGCGCTCGAGGCGCGCTGGCCGGAGCCGACGCTCTACCCGGCGCCGCTCGGGCGCGGCCACCGGGCGCTGGCGCTGGAGGCGGGCGGGGCGGTCTTTCTCGCGGCGGTGGGGGTGGCGCTCGGCGACATGCCCCTTGCCGGGAACGCGGCCTTCTGGGCCGACCGGGAACGGCGGTTCGGGCTCAGGTTCGACGCGTTCCGGGCGATGGTGCCCGGGCTTCGGGACAGTTTTGCAGCGCATCTTGCCAGGCTCGAGGCGATGCTCGCCGACGGGAGGCCCTTCCTCGGCGGGGAGGCGCCGGGGCATGGCGATCTCGCCCATGCGATGCTGCTGTGGTTTGCCGCGCGCGGCGGGCCGGCCGGCGGCGTGACGCCGGGGCATGGGCGGCTTTGCGGCTGGGCGGCGCGGGTGCTGGCGCTGGGCCATGGCCGGCCGGAGGCGATGACCGGGGCCGAGGCGCTGGCGGTGGCGCGGGCGGCCGCGCCCTCGGTTTCAGGCGACGGGCCGGTCGTGAGGGTTGCGCAGGAGGGGTCGTTCGACCCGCCGGTCGAGGGGCGGCTGGTGGACGAGGCGGCCGACGGCTTCACGCTGCTGCGGGACGACCCCGACCTCGGGCTGGTTGCAGTCCATTTCCCCCGCGAGGGGCAGCGGGTGGAACCGGCCTAGAGGGCGGATTCGACCCAGCGCTTGAGCGCCGACTTGGTCTGGGCGCCGAGCGTGGTTGCCACCACCTCGCCGTCGCGGAACAGCATGATGGTGGGGATGGTGCGGATTCCGAACCGGTCTGCGGTCTCGGGTTCGTCGTCGATGTTGATCTTGGCGACCGTCACCCGGCCCTCGAGCTCCTCGGCGATTTCCTCGAGCGCGGGGGCGATCATGCGGCAGGGGCCGCACCATTCGGCCCAGAAGTCGACGAGGACCGGGGTTTGCGAGGCGAGCACATCGGTTGCGAACGAGGCGTCGGTGACGGTCTTGGTGGCCATGGGGTTCTCCTGCGGTGCGATATGGCCGGCGGCGCGCCGGGTTCAAGCCCCGGCCCCGGCGGGTTGGGGCGGCCAGTGGGCCGCGAGCAGCGCGGGGGGGAGGACGAGGAGCCTGGGGCCTGCAGTGTAGAGCAGCGCGGCCTCGACCGCGTGGCCGGGGAAGGCGGCGGCGAGGACGGCGCAATAGGCTGCCATCTGCCGCAGGTGCGACGGGTGGGCGTCTTCGGCGCGGGCGGGGACGGCGAGGCCGGTCTTGAAATCGACGACCGTGACCCGGCCGTCGGCGACAAGGAGGCGATCGACCGTGCCGGCGACGGTGACTCCGCCGGCTGGAGTCTCGACATGGCCGGCGAGCGGCGCCTCGGCGAGGCTGTCGGGGCCGAACAGCGGGGCGAAGGCGGGGTCGGCGAGGATGGCGAGGGCTTCGGCCAGCAGCGGCTCGGGGTCGGCGACGCCGGCGGCTTCGAGGAGGCGGCGGCCTGCGCCGGCGCGCGCTGCGGGAGGGAGGGCTGGCAGATGCTCGAACAGGCGGTGGAGGAGGATGCCGCGCCGGGCGGCGGCGCGCTGGGCGGGGCCCGGCGGGGGTGAGGGCGCCGCGTCGGGCGCGGGGGCGGAGGGGGTGAAGGGCCGCGCCGGCGACGGCTCGGGCGGCGGGGCGGTGGTGGCCCAGAACGGGAGCGGGGGGGCAGCGGAAGGGATGGCGGTAGCGGGGGCGGCGGGCCAGTCGCCTTCGGCAAGCGCGAGGTGGGGGCCGAACGGGGCGGTGTCGGCGGCGGTGGCACCGAGCGCCCGCATGGCATCGCCGATGCGGTCGTGCCAGCTGGTGAAGACCCGCTCGCCCTTGTCACGCGCTGCGGCTTCCTTCGGCGAGATCTGGCCGGCGACGACGAGGAGCTGCTCGGCCCGGGTCATGGCGACGTAGAGCAGGCGGTTGTCTTCCTCGCGGTCGGCGGCGGCCGCGGCCTCGGCCATGGCGGCGATCGCCTGCGGCCTGCGCTCGGCATGGCCCCAGATGAGGGGGATGGGCGGGCGCCCCTCGAACGCCGGGTGGAGGACGCTGGAGGTGCGGGGCTCGCTGCTGCGCAGCGCGTCGGCGAGGATGACGATCGGGGCCTCGAGGCCCTTGGCGCCGTGGACCGTCATGATCCGGACCATGCCGGGGCTTTCGTCGGGGTTGCGGGCGATCGCCTCGTCGGTGGCGGTCACGTGGGCGAGGAAGCCCTGGAGGGTGGCGGGGTTGTCGGCCTCGAACGCGAGCGCCTCGGCGAGCAGCGCGTCGATGCCGTCGTCGGCCTCGGGGCCGAGGCGGGCGCGGAAGGCGGCGCGGCCGCCCTGGGCGAGGACGGCCTCGAGGAAGGCGTGGGGGCCGGCGAAGTCGGCGCGGGCGAGCGCGGCGCGGATGAGGGCCCGGGCCGGGGCGTGGCCGGGCAGGGCC
>CALLWN010000126.1 GCA_938016505.1 uncultured Sphingomonadaceae bacterium | reverse complement strand
TTTCGACAGGCGTGCTGTGCGCGGGCGAGGTCGAGCCAGCCCGGCTGGCCGACGAGCTTGCACGACTCGCTCCGGCCGAGACGCTGACAGCAACGGCGGGTGCGGCGCCTCCCGGCTTCGACAGCCTCGAGGCCCAGCGGCAGCTCGAGCTGCGCTTCGGACCCGGCACCGCCACCGGCCTGTCGCGCGCGGCGCTCGCCGCCCTCGGCGGCCTGCTTGCCCATGTCGAGCGGACCGCGCGGACCGCGTGCATCAGGCTCCAGCCGCCGCAGCCGTTCGACCCTGCCGCAGTGATGGCGATCGATGCGGCGAGCCGGGCCAGCCTCGAGCTGACGCGGAGCAGCAGCGGAGGCCGCACCGGAAGCCTGCTGGCAACGCTCGACCGCTGCGTGACTGCGCCTGGCGCTCGTCTGCTCGCCGACGCGCTTGCAGCGCCGCTCGCCGACCGCGCCCTGATCGAGGCGCGGCTCGACCGGGTCGAGGCGTTCGTGGCCGACCGCCGCCTGCGCGCCGACGTCCGCGCGATCCTGAAGGCCGCGCCCGACATGGAGCGCGCCCTGGCGCGGCTTGCCGCCGGGCGCGGCCGCCCGCCCGATCTCGCCCAGGTCCGCGATGGCCTCGCCGCCGCGACCGCGCTCGGCGCCCGCCTGCCGGGCGACGGGCCGCTCGCGGGCCTCGGCCGCGCGCTCGCGCCGCTCGCCGGGCTTGCCGACGCGCTCTCCGCGCTTGCCGAGCGACCGCCGGTCGAGGCGGCGAGCGGGGGCGCCATCCGCGACGGGGTGGATGCCGCGCTCGATGCCGCGCGCGGGCTTGCGACCGACAGCCGGTCTGCGCTGGCGGCGCTGGAGGCGACGCTCCGGGCCGAGACCGGAATCGCCAGCCTCAAGATCCGCCACAATGGCGTGCTCGGCTACCATGTCGAGGTGCCTGGCCGGCATGGCGAGGAGCTGGGTCTGCCGTTCCTGCACCGCCAGACGCTGGGGAACGCGATGCGGTTCGACGAACCGCGCCTGCGGGCGCTCGCCGACCGGATCGCTGCCGCAAGCGACGAGGCGCTGGCCCGCGAGGCGGCCCACCTCGAGCGGTTGACGGGGGCCGTGCGCGACTCCGCCGAGGCCGTTGCCGCAAGGGCCCGCGCGCTTGCCGCGTGCGACATGGCAGCAGCGCTTGCCGAGCGGGCGGTCGAGGGCGGCTGGGTCCGCCCCGAGTTGACCGACGGCATGGACTTCCTGGTCGAGGCCGGGCGCCACCCGGTGGTGGAAGCCGCCCGCGAGGCCGAAGCGGCCCCGTTCGTCCCCAACGACTGCCAGCTCGAGGGGGAGGCGCGGCTCTGGCTGGTGACCGGCCCGAACATGGGCGGCAAGTCCACCTTTCTGAGACAGAATGCGCTCATCGCCGTGCTCGCCCAGGCCGGCAGCTTCGTTCCGGCGCGCGCGGCGCGGATCGGCGTCGTCGACCGGCTGTTCAGCCGGGTGGGCGCCTCCGACAGCCTTGCCGAGGGCCGGTCGACCTTCATGGTCGAGATGGTGGAGACGGCTGCCATCCTCGCGGGTGCGACCGCGCGCTCGCTGGTGCTGCTCGACGAGGTGGGGCGCGGAACTGCGACCTGGGACGGGCTCGCGCTCGCCTGGGCCATCACCGAGGCCCTGGCCACGCGCGGCTGCCGCACCCTGTTCGCCACCCACTATCACGAGCTGACCGCGCTTGCCGCCCAGGTGCCCGGGATTGCGCTCAGGGCGATGCGGGCGAAGGAATGGGACGGGCGTCTCGTCTTTCTCCACGAGGTGACCGCTGGCGCTGCGCCGGGGAGCTTCGGGCTCGAGGTGGCGCGCCTTGCCGGCGTGCCCGCGCCGGTGATTGCCCGGGCCCGCGAAGTGCTCGGCCGGCTCGAGGCCGGCGAGGTCGGGCGTGGTGCCGCCGAGGCGCGCGCCGGCTTGCCGCTGTTCAGCGCAGCGCCTGCCCCGCCGCCGCCCGCCGACCCGCTGCGCGAGCGGCTGCGCGAGGTGGTGCCCGACGCGCTCAGCCCGCGCGCCGCGCTCGATCTCGTCTACGAGCTGGTCCGGCTCGCCCGCGAGGGGCCTGCGGGCCGGGGGGCTACTGGGCGCTGATCCCGCCGTCGATGAAGAGTTCGGCGCCGGTCACGAACTTCGCTTCATCCGAGCAGAGATAGACGGCCGCGAAGGCGACATCGTCGGGCTCTCCGACATGGCCCAGCGGGATCTGGCGGCCGAGCTTTTCGAGCAGCCCGGCGCGGTCGAGCCCGGGCACGCGGAAATTGTCGAGGATGGGCGTGTCGATGAAGGCGGGGTGGAGCGAGTTGGCGCGGATCCGCCCGCCGGCCCGCGCGCAGTGGAGCGCGACCGACTTGGTGAGGTGGCGGACGGCCGCCTTGGCGCTGTTGTAGGCGGCCATGTTGGCGGACGCGATCACGCCGGCAATGGATGAGAGGTTGAGGATGGCGCCGAGCGTGCCGTCGCGCGCGGTGGTCGCGCGCATCAGCGGGAGCGCGGCGCGGCAGCCGAGAAAGGTGCCGTCGAGGTTGACGGCATGGCAGAACCGCCAGGTCTCGAGGCTGGTGTCCTCGACTGTGCCGCCCGGGCCGACCCCGGCGTTGTTGACGAGGATCTCGAGCCCGCCCAACGCCTGCTCCGCCATTGCAACCGCTCCCGCCCAGTCGGCCTCGGCGGTGACGTCGAGCCGGGCGAAGGGCTGGCCGAGCGCGCCCGCAGCCGCTGCGCCTGCGCGCGCGTCGATGTCGGTCAGCAGCACGCGCGCGCCCTCCTGCGTGAAGCGCTCGGCGATGCGCCGCCCGAGCCCCGAAGCCGCACCCGTCACCAGCGCGCGCTTGCCTTCCAGCCTCCCGCCCATGTCGCCTTCTCCTCCCCGGGGCCTTGCACCCCACCGCTGCCCCTCCTAGCTGGCGCCACCCCCAGGACAAGTCACGGGAGACAGGCTTGCGCGCATCCCTGCTGCTTTCGGCCGGCGCCGTGGTCGCCGCAGCCCAGCCGACGCTCGCCCAGGCCGGGCCGACCGGCGCGGCCGCCGCCGAGACCGACGCGATCGTGGTGACGGCGACCCGCCGGGCCCAGGCGCTCGCCGAAGTGCCGGTTGCAGTCACCTCGATCGGCAGCGACGCGCTCGCCCGCGCCGGTGCGACCGACCTCAGGCAGCTGAACCAGCTCGCGCCCTCGCTCCTCGTCTCCTCCACATCGTCGGAGGCGGGTGCCGCCGTGGCGCGCATCCGCGGCGTCGGGACGGTGGGGGACAACCCGGGCCTCGAGGCCTCGGTCGCGGTCTTCATCGATGGAGTCTATCGCAGCCGCTCGGGCGCAGCGCTGACCGAGCTTGGCGCGATCGAGCGGGTCGAGGTGCTGCGCGGACCGCAGGGCACGCTGTTCGGCCGCAACGCCTCGGCCGGCCTCATCGCGGTCTCGACCCGGGCGCCGAGCTTCACGCCCGAGGGCGCGTTCGAGGCCGGTTTCGGCAATTTCGAGAGCCGGCGGATCGGCGGCGGCGTGACGGCGCCCATCGTCGACGACCGGCTGGCGATGCGCTTCGACGGCATCTGGACCCGTCGCGACGGGTTCATCAGGGATGTCGTCTCGGGCGAGCGGGTCAACGACCGCGGCCGCTACCTGCTGCGCGACCAGCTCCTGTGGACCCCGCGGGCCGATCTCTCGGTCCGCGTCATCGGCGATTTCGCGAGGCGCAACGAGGCCTGCTGCGCCTCGGCCTATCTCCCCTTCCAGACTGCAACCCGCGACGCCTCGGGCGCGCTCGTCATCGTGCCCGCCAACCTGATTGCCGACACGCTGCGGTCGCTCGGCGCGGTCATTTCCGACGACACATGGGCCCGCACCACCTCGATCACGCCGGGGCGGAGCTATGCGGGCCGCGTGACCGACTGGGGCCTCTCGGCCGAAGCGACATGGACCCTTGGCTGGGGAACGCTGACCAGCCTCAGCGCCTGGCGCGACTGGGACAACGCCCAGGCCCAGGACGCCGACTTCACCAACCTCGACATCCTCGCCCGCGATGCCCAGCGCCGCCGGTTCCGCACCCTGACCCAGGAGCTGCGGCTCCAGGGCGAGGCGGGCCGGCTCGACTGGCTTGTGGGCGCCTGGTTCGCCCACGAGCGGCTGAACCTCGCCGACGACCTGCGCTACGGCGCCGACTATACCCGCTACGCCGACGCGCTGGTCCGGCTCCAGGCCCCGGGCTTTCCCGGCTATGCCGCAGTCGCAGCCGCGCTG
>CALLWN010000125.1 GCA_938016505.1 uncultured Sphingomonadaceae bacterium | reverse complement strand
GAAGGCGACGACCTTCTCCATCAACACCGAGACGACCCATGACTGGGTGAACGACGTGTCGCTGGTGCCGATCAACCTTGCAGTCACGCAGCTGGTCAAGATCGGCCGCCAGCCGGTGTCGCTTGGCGGCGGGGTGCGCGTCTACGCGGTGTCGCCCGCTGGCGGACCGGACTGGGGGCTGCGCTTCATTGCCACCTTCCTGTTCCCGAAGGGCTGAGCCGGCGCGCCGCCGGCACCGGCAGGGCAAGGCTCAGGCGGGCGCGGGGGTGCGGCGGATGGTGCGGAAGCCAATGTGGGTCGAGGCCGAATCGATGGCCTGGGCGTGGCGGGCGGCCGGGCGGTAGCGGCGGCAGTAGCTGGGCGCGCACAGATGGCTGCCGCCCTTGAGCACGCGGCGGGGGATGGGGATGTCGGGCATCGCCGGGTCGATGCTGGCGGCGCGGGGGTCGAGGCGGCCCCGGTCGGAGCCGCAGCAGGAGCGGGCGGGGGCGTGGCGCGCGGTCCACCAGTCGGCCGTCCATTCCCAGACATTGCCGATCATGTCGAAGAGGCCGAAGCCGTTGGCGGGGAAGTGGCCGACCGGCGAGGTGCGGATGAAGCCGTCGGCGCCGCTGTTGGCGTGCGGGAAGGGGCCCTGCCAGACATTGGCCATGTGGCGGCCGCCGGGCTCGAGGTCATCGCCCCAGGCGAATTCGTGGCCGCTGTTGCCGCCCCAGGCGGCATATTCCCACTCCGCCTCGGTGGGGAGCTCGGTTCCGGCCCAGGCGCAATAGGCCTCGACATCGGCGAGGGCGAGCTGGACGACGGGGTGGTCCCAAAGCTCGTCGAGGCTGCTGCCGGGGCCGGTGGGGTGGCGCCAGTCGGCGCCGAAGATCCAGCGCCACCACTGGGTCCAGTCGTCGAGGCGGACCGGGCCGGGCGTTGGCGTGAAGACGAGGCTGCCGGGCTGGAGGAGTTCGGGGAGCGCGCCGGGATAATCCTCGGCGCGGGGCGCGATCTCGGCGACGGTGGTGTAGCCGGTGGCGGCGACGAAGGCCTCGAACTGGCGGTTGGTGACAGGGGTCCGGTCGATCCAGAAGCCGGCGACGGTCACCTCATGGGCTGGCGCTTCCTCGGGATAGTGGTGGTCGGAGCCCATGCGGAAGGTGCCGCCGGGAAGCCAGACCATGTCCCGCGCCGGCGCTGTGCCGCCCGCTGGATCCGGGCTGGTGCGGTTCAGGCGCGCGGCGGGCATGGCGGGAGGCCGGGCGCTGGAACGGGACGGCGGTGGACGGCCGCCCGGGGGTCGCGCCGGAGGTGGGCGGGATCGATCTGCCATGACGTCTTGGCCCGCATCATGTGCCGTACCTTGCCGTGCCCTGCTGTTGCAGACAAGCGATAGCGCGCGGTTTGTGGAACAAATGCACGAAACGGGACAATATCTGGCAGGCGCAGGATGCAGGGTCGCGCGGTCGAAGCGGGAGAGGTGCGATGCGATTGCCGGGACTGCCAGGGCTGATGGTGGCATTGGGGCTGCTTGCAGGCGCTCCGGCGCTTGGGCAGGCGCCGGCAGCAGCGCCGGCTGCCCCGGCTGCGGAGACGCTGGACCCGGACGCGATGGCTGCGCTGGCGCGGATGGGCGCGTTCCTGCGCGGGCTGCCGCGGTTCGAGGTGCGGTCCGATGCTGCGACCGAGACCGTCTTCGCCTCCGGGCAGAAGCTGCAGGGGCTGGTCACGACCCGTTACCTTGTGCGGGCGCCCGACCGGCTGCGGGTGGATGTGGACACCGGCAAGAGCCATCGCGCGTTCTACTATGACGGGTCGTCGGTCACCGTGGCGGCGCTGAAGGCCGGCATGTGGACGCGGTTCCCGGCGACGGGGACGGTTGCCGAGCTGGTCGGCCGGGCGGCCGACGACTTCGGGATCGAGCTGCCGCTCGCCGACCTGTTCACGCTGGGGACCGAGGATGCGCCGAAGCCGGTCTCGGGGTTCCGGGTGGGCGACAGCGCCGTCGACGGGCGCCCGGCCGGGCACTATGCGTTCCGCCAGCCCGGTGTGGATTTCCAGATCTGGATCGCCGAGGGTGCGGCACCGCTTCCGCTGCGGCTGGTGATCGTCAACACGACCAACCCGGCGCAGCCGGCGTTCACGGCGCGCCTGACCTGGGATCTTGCGCCCGACGTGGCGGACGCGCAGTTCCGGTTCACGCCGCGCCCGGGTGACGAGCTGGTCGATTTCGGCACTGCGGCCCTTGCCGGGCCGGCAGCCGCGCAACGTTGAGGAGAAGCCCGATGCGCAACCGACCCCTTGTCTCGCTGGCCGCCACGGCGGCGATGGCGATCGCGCTGCCGGCGACGGCGGCCGCGCAGCGCGCCGGACCGGCCGTTGCCCAGGCGCGGCCCAACATCAACGCCCAGCGCCCGCCGATGAACCGCCCGCAAGGGGGGGCGGGCCAGATGAACCGGCCGCAGATGAACCGCCCGCAGGGGGGGCAGGGCCAGCTGAACCGGCCGCAGATGAACCGTCCGCAGGGGGGGCAGGGCCAGCTGAACCGGCCGCAGGGCAATCGCCAGCCGGGCCTTGGCAGCGGCCAGAACCGGCCGGGTCGGCAGGGCAACAATGTGGTGACCGGCAACACCGTGGTGGTCGGCGGGCGGCCGGGGCACGGCTATTATGACAATGGCCGCTACTACAACCGGCCCTACTGGGAAGACGAGAAGGACCATGACTTCCTGAAGTTCGTCGGGAAGACGGCGGCGGTGACGGCTGGTGTTGCAGCCGTGACGGCCGTGATCGGCAGCGTGACCAAGGACAAGCCGGAGGGGTGCCAGCCCGTCATGTCGGGCGGGCAGCAGTATCAGCTGTGCAACGGTGTCTATTACCAGCCGGTGTCGAACGGCTACCAGGTGGTGGCCCCGCCGGAGAACTGACGGCCGGACCCCGGGCCGGCGCGGCGGCCGGCCCGGGGCTTGACGGGGGACCGGCCGGGGGTCTGGCGCTGGCCCGGGAAAGCGCCATATGCTGGCGTGATGCTGCGGCAGTATGAGCTGGTCGAGAAGGTCAGGGCCTATGACCCGGAGGCGGACGAGGATCTGCTGAACCGGGCCTATGTCTTCTCGATGAAGGCGCACGGGAGCCAGCTGCGAGCGAGCGGCGACCCCTATTTCTCGCACCCGATCGAGGTGGCGGGCATATTGACCGATCTCCGGCTCGACGACGAGACGATTGCGACCGCCATCCTCCACGACACGATCGAGGACACGGTGGCGACGCCAGCCGACATCAGCCGGCTGTTCGGCGACAGTATCGCCCGGCTGGTCGATGGCGTGACCAAGCTCAGCCGGATCGAGGCGCAGTCGGAGAGCGAGCGGGCGGCGGAGAATCTGCGGCGGTTCGTGCTCGCCATGTCGGACGACATCCGGGTGCTGATCGTGAAGCTGGCCGACCGGCTGCACAACATGCGCACGCTGCACCATCTGAAGAGCCCGGAGAAGCGGCGCCGGATCGCCAAGGAGACGTGGGACATCTATGCCCCGCTTGCCGAGCGGATCGGGCTCTACAGCTTCATGGACGAGTTGAAGGACCTTGCCTTCCGCGAGCTGGAGCCGGAAGCGTGGGAGGGGATCACGGCGCGGCTCGCGGCGCTGCGTTCGGGAAACCAGGACACGATCGGGCGGATCGAGAGCGGGATCCGGCTTGCGCTGGCGCAGGCCGGGGTGCCCGCGGACGATGTGCGCGGCCGGGAGAAGCGGCCCTGGTCGATCTTCCAGAAGATGCGCGAACGCGACATCGCCTTCGAGCAGCTGTCGGACGTGGTGGCGTTCCGGGTGATCACGCGATCGGTCGAGGATTGCTACCGGGCGCTGGGTGCGCTGCACCAGCGCTGGAAGATGGTGCCGGGCCGGTTCAAGGACTATGTCTCGACGCCCAAGACCAACGGCTACCGCTCGCTCCACACGACGCTCATCGACCGCGAGCGGCTGCGGATCGAGGTGCAGATCCGCGATGCCGACATGCACGCCGAGGCCGAGTTCGGGATGGCGGCGCACTGGGCCTACAAGCAGAAGCAGGGCGGGGATGTGCATTACCCGTGGCTCAAGGATCTGATCGAGATCCTGGAGCATGCCCAGTCGCCGGAGGAGGTGCTGGAGCACACCCGGATGGCGATGTTCACCGACCGGCTGTTCTGCTTCACGCCCAAGGGCGAGCTGGTGCAGCTGCCGATGGGGGCAACGCCGGTCGATTTCGCCTATGCCGTGCACACGACGCTGGGCGACACCTGCGCGGGTGCGCGCGTCAATGGCAAGACCGTGCCGCTGCGCACGCCGCTCAAGAACGGCGACCAGGTCGAGATCGTGCGGCGCACTGGCCAGACGCCCGACCCGGCGTGGGAGAAGTTCGTGGTGACGGCGAAGGCGCGGGCTGCAGTGCGGCGGCACGTGCGGGCGCGCGAGAAGGCCGGGTTGCAGCGCACCGGGCGGGCGCTGTTCGAGCGGATCGTGAAGGAGCTGAAGGTCGCGATCAGCCCCGAGGCCGTGACGGTTGCGCTCGGCCGGCTGCGGCTTCCCGACGAGGCCGCGCTTCATGTGGCGCTGGCACGCGGCACGCTGACCGACACGCAGGTGATGGATGCGCTCATTCCGGGCGCGGGCGCGGCCGGCAGACGGCGACAGCGACGGCGGCGCAAGGGACCGGGCCGCGGCGGGATCCTGGTCGACGGGCATGCGACCGAGGCGGGGATGGAGCTTGCGCCCTGCTGCATGCCGGTGCCGGGGGACCGGATCGTGGGGGTGCGGGTGCCCGAGCGCGGGATCGTCGTGCACACGCTGGCCTGCCCGCGGCTTGACGAGGCGGCCCACGAGGACTGGGTGGACCTGGCCTGGGCCCCTGACGCTGGCACGGGCACGGGGCGGATCGACGTTGTTGTCATGAACGAACCCGGTGCGCTGGCCCAGGTGACGGCGGTGCTGGCGCAGCAGGCGGCGAACATCGTGAACCTGCGGCTCGAGGACCGCGACCGGGCGCATCACCGCTATCTGCTCGACATCGAGGTGGAGGATGCGAAGCACCTCGAGGACATTGTGGCGGGCGTGCGCGCGCTCGAAGCGGTGGTGACTGCGGAGCGGGCGCGGGCCGGTTGAAGGAGCGGCCGGTTGCGCTGCGCGGTGGCGGCCGGTTGAGGTGGGGGTCGGTTGAGGTGGGGTTCGGTTGAGGTAGGGGGCGGTTGAGGTGGGGCGCGGTTGCGCTGCGGGCTGGTGGCCGCCCCCTTCGCCCTGCCCTGCCTGCCCTTTCCGGCCCCGCGCTCAGCGGGCGACTGCGATTGCGACTTCGCTGACCCAGCCCTTGGCGCCGAGTTCGTCCTCCACTTCCCAGAAGCCGGCTTCCTTGCGGCCGGTGGGGTAGAGCATGGCCCCGGCATCGAGCGGCTTCACCACCTTGGCCTTGAGCGACGGGGACGCGAACATGCGCCCGGCATTCTTCATGACGACGGCGCGTTCGGCCTGCTGGCCGCCGATGGCCTCCTGGAGGCCGCCGAGATCGTTGACGAGGCGCTTGTAGGCATCGAGATAGGCAAGCGCGATGACCTGGCCGATCTCGGTGTTGTCATAGCCGCGCGCGCCGCCGGCGCCGAGCACGCCACCGGCGAAGATGCCGCCGCCGCCGCCCCAGCCGAGATCGGACTTGCGGGCCTGGCCCTCGGCGACGAACTCTTCGGATGACTTGTTGTTGACGACGTTGAGGACGACGTTGGCCGAGCTGCGCTTGACGTTGATTCCGCCGAGGAGGGCGCCGCCGACCCCGGGCACGAAGCCGCCGACGAGACCGCCGACGCTGGTGCGGCCCCGGTTGCTGTTGCTGGTCACGATATCGGGGATCAGGGTGAAGTCGGCCTCAACCATCTGGCCCTTGCCGATGGTGCCGCCGCGGCGGGTCTCGCCGGAGGCGGAAAGCGCGCGCTCGGTCTGCATCGCGGCCATGCCGCGATCGGAGCGGTTGACGAGGCGGAAGCAGCGCGACCGCTGGACATAGACCCTGATCAGCGCCTCGGGCGAGCTGAGGCCCAGGTCGGTCCACCACGGCCGGGCGTTCTCGGGCTCGGAGATGGCGATGGTGCCGATGGGACGCGGGCAGACGGGAAGCTCCGCCTGCTGCTTCTCCCGCGTTGTCTCGACCGACTCGCCGGCCTTGGACCGCACCTGCGCCGCCACAGGCCCCGGCGCCGCGAGCGCCCATGCCACGCCGACAGCAACGCCCCACCGCATGATGCCCACCTGAAGACCTCCCCGGATGCTGGGGTGCGGGTGACACAGTCTGGGGGGCGAGACAATGGGCTTCACGACCGGAATGGGTGCGTCTATGGCCGCGCGGTGGCTTCCGACCCCTCGACGGTTCCCGCAGATTCCGATGCGGCGCTTCTCGACCTGTTCCGCGCGGCAGGCGCGCTGCTCGAGGGGCATTTCATCCTTTCCTCCGGGCTTCACTCGGCGCGCTACCTGCAGTGTGCGCGGGTGCTGATGGACCCGGCGCGGGCCAGCCGGCTGGGCGCAGCACTTGCCGCGAAGCTGCCACAGGAGGTGCGGGCGGAACTGCGGGACGAGGCCGGGGCGGTGGTGGCGCCGGCGATGGGCGGCATCATCATCGGCCACGAGCTGGCCCGCGCGCTCGGCTGCCTGTCGATGTTCGTCGAGCGCCCGGCCGGGGTTTTCGAGCTGAGGCGCGGGTTTGCGCTGGCGCCGGGCATGCCCGTCATCCTGTGCGAGGATGTGGTGACGACCGGGCTTTCGAGCCGGGAGGCGATTGCCGCGATCGTGGGCGCCGGCGGGCGGGTCATCCACGCCGCCGCGCTCGTCGACCGCTCGGACGGGGCAGCCGATCTCGGCGTGCCCTTC
>CALLWN010000124.1 GCA_938016505.1 uncultured Sphingomonadaceae bacterium | reverse complement strand
AAGACCCACAACTACCACTGGAACGTGACCGGGCCGCAGTTCAACACGCTCCACACCATGTTCATGGAACAATATACCGAGATGTGGACTGCCGTTGACACCATCGCCGAGCGGATCCGCGCGCTGGGCGCCTTCGCGCCCGGCAGCTACAGCGACTTCGCCCAGCTGGCGACGGTCAGGGAAGCGAGCGGCGTGCCCGATGCCGAGGCGATGGTGGCCGAGCTCGCCGCCGACCAGGCCACCGTCGTGCGGACCGCGCGCGAGGTGTTCGCCCTCGCCGAGGCCGCCGGTGACCAGCCGACCGCCGATCTCCTGACCCAGCGCATGCAGGTTCACGAGAAGACCGCCTGGATGCTCCGGGCCATGCTCGCCTGACGCAGCACCAACCGGCCCCAAGGCCTCGAAAAAAGGCCCCCGCGGTTGCACGCGAGGGCCGCTCAAGGGGGGTCAGAGGTGCGGTGAGCTAGCCAGAGCGGTCTTTCCCTGCCGTGAACGGTGTGTCGCGGAACCGCAGCGCCTCGCGGCCGCCCAGCAGCAGGATCGAGCCAAGCAGCGGCAGCCAGTAATAGATGAGGCGGTAGGCAATCAGCGCCGACACCAGCTCCGGCCGCCCCAGCCCCGGCAGCGAAATCAGCATCACCGCCTCGAACACGCCGAGCCCGCCGGGCGCATGGCTCGCCAGCGCCACCACCACGGCAACCACATAGGCGACCAGCAGCTGCGGATAGTGCGGCCATTGCTCCGCGGGCAGCAGCACGAGGAGCGCTGCGGCGGCAAGCGCGATGTCGGCTGCTGCCAGCAGGAACTGCAGCCCGGCCTGGCGCAGGCTCGGCACCGGCAGCTGCCATCCCATGAGCACCAGCGGTGCCTTCCGTCGCGCGCAGGCCGCGAGATAGGCAAGGATGCCCGCCAGCACCACGCCACCGGCAAGCGCCTGCCAGTGGTGGGGCAGCGCCACCTGGTCGATCCTGAGCGCACCGGGCACCAGCAGCAGGAACACTGCCAGCATCAGGAAGATGCCGAGCCAGTAGGTCACCCCGGCAATCACCACGATCCGCGCGATGTCGGCAGCGGAAAGACCGGTCCCGGCATAGGCCCGCCACCGGGCAGCGCCGGCCGTCACCGGCGCGAAGCCAAGGTTGTGGCTGAAACTGTAGGCGGAAAAGGCCCCCAGCGCGCACCGCCACCACGGCTGCCGCAGGCCCATCGCGGCAAGCGCCAGCATGTCATAGCCCGAGAGCAGCAGGTAGGAGACGAGGGTCAGGCCGACACAGGCGGCCAGCTGTCCCGGAGAGATCGCGCCCAGCGCTGCACGAACCTCGTCCCAGTTCAGGTCGGCGAGGATCCGGCTGAGTGCGACCCCCGCCACCAGCACGACTGCAACCGCAAACGTCATCGACAGCGCCGTGCGGTTCCGGCGCAGACGCACCAGCAGGCGCTGCCCGCGCCGCGCGCTCATCCGATGATCAGCCGGCCCGCGCGTCGGCTCAGGCCCGTGACTGCGGTGCGACCATCGCCCCGAGCGCGTCGCGCAGCTCGGCCCGCCAGTGCCGCGGCGGGCCCAGGACTGCCTGTGCAGCGAAGCTGTCGAGCACCGAGTAGGAGGGCCGCCGCGCCGGGGTCGGATAGTCGATGGTGCGGATGGGAATGACCGGCACCGCGCGTGCGAGCAGCCCGCATGCGCGCGCCTCCTCCGCGATCGCGACGGCAAAGTCATACCAGCTCGCAGCCCCGGCGTCGGTCCAGTGGAAGATGCCGGTCGCGCCCCTGTCGGCCAGTCCGAGGATGGCCCGGGCAAGGCTCGCGGCGTGGGTCGGGGTGCCGATCTGGTCGGCGACCACCCTGACCGCGTCGCGCTCGGCCATCAGCCGCAGCATGGTGCGGACGAAATTCTGCCCCCCGGCCGCATACACCCACGCGGTCCGCACGATGAGCGCGCCCGGGTCGGCGGCCCGCACGGCCTCCTCGCCGGCCCGCTTGCTGCGCCCATAGGCACCCAGAGGGGCCGGCGCGGCATCGGGCGGGTAGGGGCTCGAGCGGCTGCCGTCGAACACGAAGTCGGTCGAGACATGGACGAACCGGGCGCCGGCCGCGCGCGCAGCAGCGGCGAGCCAGCCCGGCGCTTCGCCGTTCACCCGCATCGCCAGCTCCGGCTCGCTCTCGGCCCGGTCGACTGCCGTGTAGGCCGCCGCGTTGACGATGAGGTCGGGCTGCGCCCCGGCGATCAGCCGCGCGCCCGCCGCGCGGTCGGTGATGTCGAAATCGGCACGCGCCGGCGCGATCACCGTCGCTCCGGCCGCTCCGGCCGCTGCCGCAAGCGCCCGACCGAGCTGCCCGGTGCCGCCCGTGACCAGCAGCCTCAAGCGAACAGCTCCGCCTCTGCAAGCAGCGGGTTCACCCGGTCCCGCGCCGACAGGGCCGGGGCGATCCGCTCGCCATCGGGTCCGTCGAGCGGCCACTCGATCCCGATCGCGGGGTCGTCCCAGCGGATCCCCCGGTCGCTCTGCTGGTGCCAGGGCGTCGTGCACTTGTAGAGGAAGTCGGCCACCTCGGAGAGCACGAGAAAGCCGTGGGCGAAGCCCGGCGGCACGTAGAGCATCTCGAGGCCCTCGTCGGTCAAGAGCGCTCCGGTCCAGCGGCCGAAGGTCGGCGAACTCCGGCGGAGGTCGACCGCCACGTCGAACACGCGGCCCCGCGCCACCCGCACCAGCTTCCCCTGCGGTTCGTGCAGCTGGTAGTGGAGCCCCCGCAGCACCCCGCGCCTCGAGCGGCTGTGATTGTCCTGCACCCACTGCGTCGGAAGCCCGGCGTCGGCAAAGGCGCGGGCATGGAACGTCTCGAGAAAGAAGCCGCGCGCGTCGCCATGCACCCGCGGCATGATCCGCTTCACATCGGGGATCTCGAGGCTCTCGACGATCATGCCGCGCGGGCCACCTGGGCCAGCAGATACTCGCCATAGCCCGATTTCCGCAGCGGCTCGGCCACGCGCACCAGCTCCTCGGTGGTGATGAACCCCTGCCGCCAGGCGATCTCCTCGGGGCAGCAGATCTTGAGCCCCTGCCGCTCCTCGACGATCCGGACATAGAGCGCAGCATCGAGAAGGCTCGCATGGGTCCCGGTGTCGAGCCAGGCGAAGCCCCGGCCCATCAGCTCGACATGAAGATCCCCCGCCTCGAGATATTTCCGGTTGAGATCGGTGATCTCGAGCTCGCCGCGGGCAGACGGCGTGATGGCATGGGCATAATCCACCGCCCGGCCATCGTAGAAATAGAGCCCGGTCACGGCAAAGCTGCTCCTTGGCGCCTTCGGCTTCTCCTCGATCGTCTCGGCCCGGCCTGCCGCATCGAAGCTCACCACCCCATAGTCCGACGGGTTCTTCACCTGGTAGCCGAACACCGTCGCGCCTGCCTCCCGCTCTGTCGCGGCGCCAAGCAGATCCGGCAGCCCATGCCCGTAGAAGATGTTGTCGCCGAGAATCAGCACCGAGGGCCTCGTCCCCACGAAGTCCGCGCCGATGTGATAGGCCTGCGCCAGTCCGCCCGGGTGCGGCTGGACCGCGTAGCTGAAGGCGAGCCCCCACTGGCTGCCGTCGCCCAGAAGCGTCTGGAAGGCCGCCTGGTCGTGGGGCGTCGTGATGATCAGAATCTCCCTGACGCCGGCCAGCATCAGCACCGAGAGCGGGTAGTAGATCATCGGCTTGTCATAGACCGGCATGAGCTGCTTCGAGACCGGCCGCGTCAGCGGCCAGAGCCGCGTCCCGGAGCCGCCGGCAAGGATGATCCCGCGTCTGGTCATGGAAAGTCCTTGAACAAGCCCTGCCAGCGTCAGTGCCGCGCCAGCATGCGCAGCAGGGCAGGGGGCACCCAGTCATGGATGAAGTGGCGCCGCGCCACCTCGCGGTCGGGCTGGTCGGCGCTGCCCGGGCGCGGCCGGAACACCGTGGTCCTGACCGGCACGGTGCGGATCCCCTCCTCGGGCGCCGTGTAATAATAGAGCGCCAGCGACTTGCGCGACCGGTCGGGCGGGCAGGCCAGCGGGTCGGGCACGCCGTGGAAGCTGTCGAGATCGGTGTTGAAGATGACCGCCCGGCCGAGCACCGGCGCGATGCGGGCGCGCCGTTCCTTCATGTCGCGCGTCCACAGCTCGAGATGTCCCCCCCACGCCTCGTCCCAGTCCTCGTTCAGGTAGATGAGCAGGTTGAGCCTGCGCACCACGTTCATTCCCTTGTGAACGTTGAAGTCGGCATGGACCGAGAGATGCCCGCCGGCCCGGGTCTCGTGAAGCCCGCCGCCGACATAACAGGGGTCGGCGATCAGCTTGGGGATCCCCGTCAGCGCCTCGAGGAAGCGGAGCATCGGCTCGCCATTCATCTCGGCGAGGAAGGCGCGCAGCCGCGGCGTGTGGATGTCCTTGGGCTGCCACTCGAACTTCAGCCGCTCCTGGGCCCGGTCATAGGCCCGGGCGGCGCCTGCCACCGGCCACTCGGCAAGCAGCGGCCGCAGCACGTCGGGGTCGATGAAGTCGTCGAGCACGATGCTCGGGAACGGGTCGCCGGCCATGTAGCGGTCGTGAAGCGCAGCGCCCGCGGCAGCCGCCTGCGCAACGTCGAGCGCGACCACATCGTCCGACAGCCGGCTGGTCTCGAGAACGGGCATCAGCATCTCCCCGATCGGGTTCGCGCCTTCGGGCCAGGGCCGGCCCCGCCACGCCCCCTTAGCACGCGCCCGCGCAGCGACCCAAGGCGGTTCGTCATCGCCGGTCGTCCGCGTCCCTAGCCGGTCCGGTCGGCAAGCGAGCCGAACAGCCCTGCGGTGAAGTCGACATAGGTCTGGAGCCACGCCTGAACCCGCGCATCGGCGGCGCCGATGTCGGCCCGCAGCGTCTCGCGCCGGTCGAGCGCGTCGAGCGTGAAGGCCACGGCCTCGTCGGTCGACACGCCCTTCACCGGCACCAGCCAGCGGTAGCCGAGCCCGCCGAACAGTCCTTCGAACTTGCGGCTGTAGCTCACCGGCACCACCGGAACTCCCGACGAGAAGGCGGCAATGGTCGCGTGCATCCGCGCCCCGACCAGAAAGTCGAGCCCCGAAATGTAGGACTTGGCCTCTGACGGCGAGGCGAAGTCGGGCGCTTCGACAAGCGCCGGGTAACGCTCGCACAGCAGCCGCGCGACCGCCGGGTCGTCCTCGTGGGCGTTGCCATGGGCGAACACATGCTTGATGAGCTCGACCCGCACATCGCCGCGCCCGAGCAGCGCCTCGATCAGCCTGTGGGTATAGTCGCGATAGTCCACCTCGAGCCCGAACTCGTTGCGGCCAGTATAGCCGCCGGCATAGAGAAGCCCCGAGACATTGAGCCCGACCCGCGTACCCGGGCCGCGTTCCGCCCGGGTGAAGGGGAGGGCGAAGGCGACATCGACCGACTGCACGATCGGCGCATCCGGGGCGAGAGCCCGCGCCGCCTCGAGGCTCATCGGGTCGCGCGCGAAGACGGCGCGCGCCCGGCGCATGCTCCACGCCGCCGCCGCGCTGTGCGGCTGGCGCGAGAAGGGCCCGATCGTCTGCGGCGCCAGCACCAGCGGCGTGCCGGCGAGGATGCACAGGATCTTCGAGAGAATGATGAAGATGAACCGGCGGTCGGGGTAGATGTCGGTGAAGCTGTCGCCGCCGCCGATGTCGAACAGGGCATCGAGGCGGCGCACGGCTGCCAGGTAGCCGCCGGGCTGCGCCATGAACCGCGCATCGATCGGGTGAACCGCGGCAAAGCCCGTGACATAGGGCGCACCGGGATCGCGGAACTTGAACAGCTCGGGCGCCAGCTCCACGCCCGCCGCGTCTGCGGCCCGCGCCAGCAGCGCCATGTGGCCGACGGTCAGCGCGCCAACGCCGAGATTGGCATTGTTGTCGCTGTGCCAGATGAGCCCGATCCGCAGCGGACGCGCCATGCCGGTTCCTCAGCCTTCCGGGGTGAAGCCCTCCGGCGCCCCGCCGTCGGCGGCGGCCGGGCGCCGAGCGATCACTGGGCGCCGCGCGATCACCGGGCGCCGCGCGATCACCGGGCGCCGCGCGATCAGTTGCCGGCTGCCGCTGGTGCCTGGCCGGCCGGCGCCGCCGGCTCCACGCCATCGGCGATCGGCGCGTTCAGAACCTTGTCCGCATCCGGAGTCGCGGCCTTCTCCTTGGGTGCATAGCCTTCCTGGTAGGTCACCCGCTCGCGGGCCGCCTTCACCTGCGCTTCCACTTCCTTCGCCAGCGCCTCCTGCACCCGGAGGTTGCGCAGCAGCTCGGTCGCAGCCGAGCGCGCCCGCTCGCCCGTGAAGGGCTGGACGATCGTCCTCTCCACCTTGTTCACCAGCATGATCTGGCCGCCCTGCACCGGCTGCGGAAACATGAACAGCTCGCCAGGCTTCTCCGCCAGCAGCTTGGCGATCGCCTTGACGAACTCGGGGTTGGCGCCCAGCGCATCCAGCCGGGCCGGCCCGCGCTGATATTCGATCCCGGCCTCGCGCAGCACCTGCTCCACCCCGTCCAGCGTCTTCACCGTCGCCAGCGGGAGCTTCTCGACCTCCGGCGGCCTCGCAAAGCGGATCTGCTCCACTTCCCAGATCTTGCGCTGCTCGAACAGGTCGGGGTTCTCGGCGATGAACTTGTCGACATCCTCCCTGGTCGGGGCCGGCACCTTGGCGGCGATGTCGGACGCCAGCGCGCGGACCAGAAGCTGCTCGGAGGCACGCCGCTCCTGCAGCTTGAACTGGGGCGACTGGTCGAGCTTGCGTTCGCGCGCCACGGCCATCAGTGCCCGCCGGTTGATGATCTGCTGCAGCGCTGCGATCTCGGCGTCGCGGCGGCTCATGTTCGGCGGGATCTGGGCTCCGGCAAGCTCGGCATTGACTTCGAGCAGCGTGATGTCGGTCCCGTCGAACTTCGCCACCACCTGGCCGGTCGGCGCGCTGGCGCTGCCGCCATCCTTCTTGTCGCCGCACGCCACCAGCAGCAGCGAAAGCGCTGTCGCAAGTGCCATTGCCCGGATCCGGCCAGAGCCCGCTGCGCGCATGTTCACCTCAGCTCCGATGATCCCCGTCATGTCCTGTCCTCTCGGATGATGTTCCCTTGTCTCCCGCACCGCCCGCCGCAGCGCTGGCCGCCGCGTCACGGCGCGCCTCAAACCCGCTTCAGCCCGAGCATCGCGCGCACCATCGTCGCCGCCTTCTCCGGCTGGCGGCGCCACAGCCGGCGCAGGATGAGCGCGATGCTGAGCGGGTACTGCAGCGGCCACAGCAGCGGAAAATGCCTGCGGTAGAACTTGATGCGGCTGCGCATCAGATAATATTCGGCCATCGGCGTGCGCTTGCCCTTGCGCGACGACGAGCCGAGCGACCCGCCCTCCTTGTGGTAGACGATCGCGCCATGGGCAAAGGCGGTCACAAACCGCCCCCGGTTCCTCACCGACCAGTCCATCTCCTCGAAATAGAGGAAATAGCTCTCCTCCATGAGCCCGACCGTCTCGAGGAAGGCCCGGCTGGCGCACAGCGACGCGCCGAGCACGAAATCGGTCTCCTCGGCAACCGTGCGCGGGTTGAACTGGCGCGTCACCGGCACGTCCCGGCCGATCCCCCGGCTCATCCCGGTCAGCAGGTTGAACCGGCTGCCGTTGAGGCACTGCCAGTGGCCGGGGCGATGATAGTAGCGCACCTGGGTCCCGCACATGCCCACC
>CALLWN010000123.1 GCA_938016505.1 uncultured Sphingomonadaceae bacterium | reverse complement strand
GCCGGGGGTCTGCAGGCCCGCGACCCAGCGCCACGACAGGGTGTTGGAGGCGGGGCAGGCGTCGAGCAGGTGGCGGTAGAAATGGGCTGCGCCGAGCTGCCAGGGGAGCCGGAGGGTGAAGATCCAGATGCTGGCGAAGCTCATGCGGGCGTGGTTGTGGAGATAGCCGGTCTCTTCCAGTTCCTGCGCCCAGGAATCGAAGCAGTCGATGCCGGTGCGCCCCGAGACGGCTGCGGCGAAGCGGGCCGCGAGCGCGCGGTCGCGGCCGAGGTCGGTCTCGAGCTGGAGCAGGTCATCGAGGTAGCGCTGCCAGAGCGCGGGCCTGGTTTCGAGATGGCCGCGCCAGTAGCTGCGCCATGAGACCTCGGCGACGAACTTGTCGGCTGCCTCGAGGCCGTGGACTGCGACTGCGGCCCTGGCGACCTCCTCCTCGGTGACGAGGCGGCGGCGGATCGCGGGCGAGAGTTCCGAGACATGGGTGCGGCGGCCTGGCCCCTCGTCGAGGTTGCGGCTGGCGGCATAGGCGCGGCCGGCGCGCGGCAGGAAGGCTGCGAGGCGCGCCTGCGCGCCAGCGCGGGTTGCGGGGAAGGGCATGGTGGTGCTGCTAGCCTGTGCATGCGCCGCCCGCCAGCGCGGCACGGTGGCGCCAGTCAGACCGTGAAGCTCTCGCCGCAGCCGCAGCTGCCCTTGGCGTTGGGGTTCTGGAAGGTGAAGCCGGCGGTGAAATCATCCTCCTGCCAGTCCATCACGCTGCCGATGAGGTAGAGGAGCGAGCCGCCATCGACGAAGAGGGTGCCGGCGGGTGTGGCGATGGCCTCGTCGCCGGGCTTCGGCTCGGTCACATAGTCGAGCGCATAGGCCAGCCCCGAGCAGCCGCGCCGGGGGGTGGAGAGGCGCACGCCCGCAACCGGGTGCGGCGCGGATGCGATGAGGTGGGCGATGCGCGCCTCGGCCGCCGGGGTGAGCGTGATGGGGGCCGGGCGGGCCCGGGCCGGGCGGGGGGTGGTTGTCGTCTCCATCAGAGCATCCCCAGTTCGAGCCGGGCTTCATCCGACATGGAGGCCGGGTTCCACGGCGGATCCCAGACCAGGTTGACATCGCAGGTGGCGACACCGGGAACGGCGAGCACGCGCAGCTCGACTTCGCCGGGCATGGATTCGGCCACCGGGCAATGGGGAGTCGTGAGCGTCATGGTGATGGTGACATGGCCGTCGACCACCTCGACTCCGTAGATGAGGCCGAGATCGTAGATGTTGACCGGGATCTCGGGGTCGAAGATTTCCCTGAGCGCCGCGATCACGCCCTCGCGCACCGGCTCGTCGGCGGTTGGCGGGGCCGGGGCCTGGGCGAGGAAGCCCTCGAGGAAGTCGCGCTGGCGCGGCGCTGCTGGGCCCGCGGATGCGGCGGGGTCTGCGGGTGCGGCTTCGGGCGCAGCCGGCGTGGCGAGCGGGGGCGCCTTGGGGGGCGGCGCGACCCGGTCGACATATTCGACCTCGAAGCTGCGGACCGGTTGGTTCTGGGTCATCCGAAGATCCTCTGGACTCGCTTCACCCCCTCGGCGAGGCGGCCGATGTCGGCAGGCGTGGTGTGGGCACAGACGCTGGCGCGGGCGGTGGCCGGCACGCCGAGGTGGCGCATGAGCGGCTGGGCGCAATGGTGGCCGGCGCGGATTGCGACCCCGCCCTCGTCGAGGATGGTCGCGACATCGTGCGGGTGCACCTCGCCGACCGCGAAGGAGAGGATGCCGGCGGAATCGGCCGGGCCGAAGACGGTCGCGCCAAGGGCCTCGAGCTCGGCGCGGGCCTGTGCCGTCAGCGCGGCCTCGTGCGCCTCGATCGCGTCGACTCCGATCGATTCGACCCACGCGATAGCCGCGGCAAGCCCGACCGCGCCGACGATGTGCGGCGTGCCGGCCTCGAACCGCAGCGGCGGGGCGGCGAAGCTGACCGTCTCGAACCGGACCTCCTCGATCATGGCGCCGCCGCCCTGCCAGGGCGGCATGGCGGCGAGGATGTCGCCGCGCGCGAACAGCACGCCGATGCCGGTCGGGCCGTAGAGCTTGTGGCCGGAGAAGGTGTAGAAGTCGCAGCCGAGTGCCGCCATGTCGAGCGCCATGCGCGGCGCCGCCTGGCAGCCGTCGACGAGGAGCTTCGCGCCTGCGGCACGGGCTGCTGCAGCGATGCGGGGAATGTCGGCAACCGCGCCCAGCACGTTCGAGACATGGGCGATTGCGACGAGCTTCGTCTCCGGGCCGATCATGGCGATGAGCGCGGCCTCGTCGATCCGGCCGTCGGCGGTGAGCGGCGCCACGTCGATTGCAGCGCCGACCCGGTCGGCGAGCATGCGCCAGGGCACGATGTTCGAGTGATGCTCGAGGACCGAGAGGAGGATGCGGTCACCGGGGCCGATGTGCGCCAGCCCCCAGCTCTGGGCGACGAGGTTGATCGCCTCGGTCGCGCCGCGGACGAAGATGATCTCGTCGGTGCGGGCGCCGATGAAGCGGGCGACGCGCGCGCGGGCCTGCTCATAGGCCTCGGTCATGCGCGCCGAGCGGGCGTAGACTCCGCGGTGGACGGTGGCATAGTCCCGGGCGTAGGCGTTGGTGATCGCCTCGATGACGGCGCGCGGTTTCTGCGCGGTGGCGGCAGCGTCGAGATAGGCCCAGTCGGCCGGGACGGCCGGGAACTCGCCGCGCAGGTCGAGAAGGCGCGGCGCGGGCGCGTGGCTGGCAGCGAACGGGGCGGCGAGCGGCAGCGCGGTCATGCCCGCGACTCCGGCGTGCCGGCGTTCGCGCTGGCGGCGGCATGTTTGGCGAGCCAGCCCTGCGTTTCGGCATCGAGCGCGTCGCGGAGCGCGCCCTCGGGGAGCCCTGCGAGCGCGTCGGCAACGAAGGCGCGGGTGAGAAGCGCCTCGGCCTCGGCCGGGGGGAGGCCGCGCGCGGCGAGGTAGAACAGCGCGGCCTGGTCGAGCTCGCCCACGGTGCAGCCATGGGCGCAGGCGACATCGTCGGCGAAGATCTCGAGCTCGGGCTTCAGGTTGACCGCCGCGGTGCGGCGCAGCAGGAGCGCCTTCAGCGACTGTTCGGCGTCGGTCTTCTGGGCATGGCGGGCCACCGACACGCCGCCGGCGATCGAGGCCTGGGCGGTGCCGCCGGCGACGAGGCGCCAGCGCTGGCGGCTGGAGGTGCCGGGCACGCGGTGCTCGAGCCGGGTCAG
>CALLWN010000122.1 GCA_938016505.1 uncultured Sphingomonadaceae bacterium | reverse complement strand
GCGCCGCCGTGGGCGAAGGGCCCTTCGCCCACGGCGGCGCCATCGAGCCGACACTCGATCCGGGTGCTGCCAAGGCCGGTCAGAAGGTCCCTGAGGGCGACCATCTCCTCAACTGTCGCCATCGGCCCGACCAGCGCTGCGATCCGCTCCCCGGCGACTCCTTCGAGACGCGCCGCAATCGCCGCGAAGGCCTGCGCCCAGCTGACCTCCCGCAGCCGGCCCTCTACCCGGAGCCAGGGGCGGTCAAGCCGTCGCTCACGTAGCCCGTCGACGCCGAAGCGCGCCGTATCGGCCAGCCACTCCTCGTTCACATCGTCATTGACCCGCGGCGTGACCCGGATGACGGTGCCCGAGCGGCTATGGGCGACGATATTGGAGCCAACTGCGTCCATCGCATCGATGGTGTCGGTGCGCGACAGTTCCCACGGCCTTGCATTGAACGCGATCGGCTTCGACGTGAGCGCCCCGACTGGGCACAGATCGATGATGTTGCCCGAGACCTCGGAGGTGACCGCCTGCTCGAGATAGCTTGTGATCTGCATGTTCTCGCCGCGGAACAGCGCGCCGATCTCCTCGACCCCGGCGACCTCTTCGGCGAACCGGACGCAGCGCGTGCAATGGATGCACCGAGTCATCACCGTCTTGACCAGCGGCCCCATGTATTTCTCGGTGACCGCGCGCTTGTTTTCCTCGAACCGGGAATAGCCCCGGCCATAGGCCATCGCCTGGTCCTGGAGGTCGCACTCGCCGCCCTGGTCGCAGATGGGGCAGTCAAGCGGGTGGTTGATGAGGAGAAACTCCATCACACCTTCCCGCGCCTTCCTGACCTTCTCGCTCGTCGTCGTGATGACCTGGCCCTCGGCGGCGGGCAGCGCGCAGCTGGCCTGCGGCTTGGGCGGACCCGGCGAGACTTCGACCAGGCACATCCGGCAGTTGCCGGCGATGGAGAGCCGCTCATGGTAACAGAAGCGCGGTATCTCCTTCCCGGCCATTTCGCAGGCCTGCATGACGGTGGCGCCGACCGGCACCTCCACCTCGATCCCGTCGACCGTCACCTTCGGCACGGGTTACTCCGCCGCCTGCGGCAGGGCCTCGGGCACCTGCACGAACCCCCGGCGCCGCGCGATGCGCCGCTCGATCTCGGGGCGGAAGTGACGGATCAGGCCCTGGATCGGCCAGGCGGCAGCATCGCCGAGTGCGCAGATGGTGTGCCCTTCAACCTGGGTCGTCACTTCGAGCAGCAGGTCGATCTCGTGGGGCGCGGCATCGCCCGTCACCAGCCGCTCCATCACCCGCCACATCCACCCCGTCCCCTCTCGGCAGGGCGTGCACTGGCCGCAACTCTCATGCTTGTAGAAATAGGACAGCCGCGCGATCGCCTTCACGATGTCGGTGGACTTGTCCATGACGATCACGGCGGCCGTGCCGAGGCCCGACTTCAGCTCCTTGAGGCCATCGAAATCCATCGGCGCGTCCATGATCTGCTCGGCAGGCACCAGCGGCACGGATGAGCCGCCGGGGATGACGGCGAGGAGATTGTCCCAGCCGCCGCGGACGCCGCCGCAATGGTCCTCGATCAGGGTGCGGAACGGGATCCCCATCGCCTCTTCCACAACGCAAGGCCGGTTCACATGGCCCGAAATCTGGAACAGCTTGGTGCCCACATTGTTCGGCCGACCGATTGCGGAGAACCAGTTGGCGCCACGGCGCAGGATGGTGGGGACAACCGCGATCGACTCGACATTGTTGACCGTGGTCGGGCAGCCATAGAGGCCGGCTCCGGCGGGAAACGGTGGTTTGAGGCGCGGCTGGCCCTTCTTGCCCTCCAAGCTCTCGAGCATCGCGGTTTCCTCGCCGCAGATGTAGGCGCCCGCGCCGCGGTGCACGAACACATCGAACTCATAGCCCGTGCCGCAGGCATTCTTGCCGAGGAACCCCTTGTGATAGGCTTCCTCCACCGCGGCGAACAGGATCTGCGCTTCGCGGACATATTCCCCGCGGATGTAGATGTAGGCCGCGCGCGCGCGCATCGCGAAGCCCGCAAGAAGCGCGCCCTCGATCAGCTTGTGCGGCTCGTGACGGATGATCTCGCGGTCCTTGCAGCTTCCGGGCTCGGATTCGTCGGCGTTCACCACTAGGAAGTTCGGCCGATCGGGCTTCGGCTCCTTGGGCATGAAGCTCCACTTCATGCCGGTCGGGAAGCCGGCGCCGCCACGCCCGCGCAGGCCCGATTCTTTGATCGCGGCAATGATCGCGTCCTGGCCGATCGCCATCAACGTGCGAGTGTCCACCCAGTCGCCCCGCGAAATCGCGTGGGTGATTCCCCAGGGCTTGAAGCCGTAAAGGTTGGTGAAGATCCGGTCGGCGTCGGCGAGCATCAGGCCATCTCTTTCAGGGTCGTCGGTCCGCCCTCGGGGCAGGAAGCGGTGCGGCCGATCTGGCTGCCCGGCTTCGGCGTGCGGCCCGCGATCAACTCATCCAGAATCGTCAGCATCGTCTCGTAGGTCAGGTCCTCGTAGTTGTCGTCGTTCACCTGCACCATGGGCGCATTGGCGCAGGCGCCGAGGCACTCCACCTCGGAGAGGGTGAACAGGCCATCGGCCGTGGTTTCCCCTTTCTTCAGGCCACGGTCTGCACAGGCGCGGAACACCTCGTCGGAGCCGCGCAGCCAGCAGGGCGTGGTGCCGCACACCTGCACATGGAAGCGGCCGATCGGCTTCAGATTGTACATGGTGTAGAAGGTCGCGACCTCGAGCGCCCGTATCTTTGGCATTCCGATCTGGGCCGCGACATATTCGATCACTGGGAGCGGCAGCCAGGCGACGCCCGTCTGCTCGCGCATCTGATATTGCGCGAGCCAGAGGAGCGGCATGATCGCGGAATGCTCGCGCCCCTTGGGATAACGCGCGATGATGCGCTGCGCTTCGGCGGCATTGGCGTCAGTCCATGTGAAGTTGGCAAAGTTCGATGTCATCGCTCAGGCCCCGACCAGCCCGCGCCGAGTTTCAGGCACCGGAGGGACATGCGCATCACTCATCCGAAGGTCTTCCGCCACAAGGCTGCCAAAGCTGAAAGTGTATCCCGAAGTCCCAAAGCGACAAATGTGGCAGCCCACAAAGTCGCTGCCCCCACGACGACAGCACCCGGGAAACGAACGTCGCGGGCCATCAGAGCAAAGCCGAGAACGAGCAGCGGGATTGCCGGCAACATGAAGCGCGTGCCCCACATGCCCCAGTGCACGCGCGGCTCCGTGGCCCACCGATACCAGCGCTCGAGGCTGTTCACCGGTCCACCTCCCCGAAGACGATGTCGAGGCTGCCGAGGATGGCCGGCGCGTCGGCGAGCATGTGGCCGCGGCAGAGAAAGTCCATGGCCTGAAGATGCGCCATGCCGGTTGCCCGGATGTGACAGCGGTAGGGCCGGTTGGTGCCGTCGGCCACGAGGTGGATGCCGAATTCGCCCTTGGGGCTCTCGGTTGCCACATAGACTTCGCCGGCGGGCACATGAAAACCCTCGGTGTAGAGCTTGAAATGGTGGATGAGCGCTTCCATCGAGCGCTTCATCTCGCCCCGGCGCGGCGGTACCACCTTGCGGTCGTCAGACAGAACCGGCTCGCCCTCCAGCGTCTCGAGCCGGTCGAGCGCCTGGTGGATGATTCGGACCGACTGCCGCATTTCCTCGATGCGGACCATGAAGCGGTCGTAGCAGTCGCCGTTCTTGCCCACCGGCACGTCGAACTCCACCTGCGCGTAGGTCTCGTAGGGCTGGGCCTTCCTGAGATCCCATGGGATGCCCGAGGCGCGCAGACAGGGCCCCGAAAAGCCCCAGCCAAGCGCGTCTTTCGCAGAAATCCGTCCGATGTCGACGTTGCGCTGCTTGAAGATCCGGTTGCCGCCGACGAGATCCATCATGTCGTCAAGCGCCTTGGGAAGCCGCTCGGCAAAGGCGCGGATCTCGCCCGCAAGACCCTCGGGCATGTCCTGGTGGACTCCGCCTGGCCGGAACCAGGCGGCGTGCATCCGCGCGCCAGAGACGGCCTCCGAGAAATCGTAGATGCGCTCGCGCTCGGTGAACAGCCAGAGAATGGGGGTCAGCGCGCCCACGTCCATTGCGTGGGTCGTGGTGTTGAGGATGTGGTTCGAAATCCGCATGATCTCGGCCCAGAGCAGGCGCAGCCACTGCGCCCGCGGCGGCACCTCAAGGCCGAGCAGCTTCTCGATCGCGAGCACATAGCTGTGCTCCATCGACATCGGCGAGCAATAGTCGAGGCGGTCCATGTAGGGGAGCGCCTGGAGATAGGTCTTGTATTCGCACAGCTTCTCGGTGCCGCGATGGAGAAGGCCGATATGCGGGTCGACCCGCTCGATAACCTCCCCGTCGAGCTCGAGCACAAGCCGGAGGACACCATGAGCAGCCGGGTGCTGCGGCCCGAAGTTGATCATGTAATTCTCGTGGACCGCACCAGATGGCAGCCCCGGATCGGGCGTTCCAAGCGTGACAGTCCGCGTCCCCGTCCTGAGTTCGGTCATGTGTTGGCCTTTTCGTCGCCGGGAAGCATCCCCTCCCACGGCGAGAGGAAATCGAAGTTGCGGAAATCCTGCCTGAGCGACACCCGCTCGCGGACGATCCGCTGCTCGGCCTCAGAATAGCGTAGCTCGACATGGCCGGTCAGTGGGAAATCCTTGCGGAATGGATGCCCTTCAAAGCCGTAGTCGGTCAGGATCCGCCGTAGATCAGGATTACCCTCGAACAGCACGCCGAACATGTCGAAGACTTCTCGCTCGTACCACCCGGCAACCGGAAACAGCGCCGTGACCGAGGGCACGGGGGTCACTTCATCGGTGGTCAGCTTGACCCGCAGTCGAAGATTGTGACGCAGCGACAGCAGATGGTAGTTGACCTCGAACCGCTCGGGGCGGTCGGGCCAGTCGACACCGCTGATGTCCACCAGCTGCTCCATGGCGATGTCGGGGGCGTCCCTGAGCCTCGCAAGAACCTCGGCCACGGCGTCGCGGGTCACGAGCAGCGTCAGTTCCTCCGCTGAATCGCGGGCCTCGAGCAGGTGCGGGTCGAGCAGGGCCGCAGCCCGGTCGGCAAGCCCGGCGGGAACCGGGACGACTGGCAGATGCCCGGCCATCGCTAGCGCTCGAAGCTTCCGGTGCGGCGGATTTTCCGCTGCAGCGCCATGATCCCGTAGAGCAGCGCCTCGGCAGTCGGCGGGCATCCGGGCACATAGATGTCGACAGGGACGATCCGGTCGCAACCGCGGACCACTGAATAACTGTAATGATAATAGCCGCCGCCGTTGGCGCAGCTGCCCATCGAGATCACGTAGCGCGGCTCGGGCATCTGGTCATAGACCCGACGAAGCGCGGGCGCCATCTTGTTGCACAGCGTGCCAGCAACGATCATCAGGTCGGACTGGCGCGGGGAGGCGCGTGGTGCCACGCCAAACCGCTCCATGTCGAAGCGCGGCATGTTGGTGTGCATCATCTCGACCGCGCAGCAGGCAAGCCCAAAGGTCATCCACCACAGGGACCCCGTCCGCGCCCAGGTCGCGACATCCTCGAGGCTTGCAAGAACAAACCCCTGGTTCGCATAATCGCGCGCCATGGGCTGGAAGACCCTGGCTTCCAGCTCCGGATCGGGCCGGGCAGACGGCGGAACGGCGAGCGCGTCAGTCATTCCCAATCCAGCGCTCCCTTTTTCCATTCATAGACGAAGCCGATGGTGAGAAGGCCGAGGAAGACCATCATCGACACCCAGGCGAAGACGAGATCCCCGCCCATGTGAGCGAGGCTGACAGCCCAGGGGAAGAGGAAGGCAACCTCGAGGTCGAAGATGATGAACAGGATTGAGACCAGATAGAAGCGGACATCGAACCGCCCGCGGGAAGATGCAAAAGCCGGAAAGCCGCTCTCATACTCCGTCAGCTTGTCGCCATAGGGTTTTGATGTCCCGGCAATCTTGGAAATCAGGATCGGCGCACCGACGAAAATGACGGCAAATGCAATCGCCACCCCGAGAAACAGGAGAATGGGAAGATACTCGAGGGCGGTCTCGGTCACGTCAGGCATGGCAATATCCCGTTCCCTCTAGGCCTGAGGGTGCGATGCGGCAAGGCGCGACGGCGTCGCGGCAGCCATGCGCGGAGCTAGCCGCGAAGCGCGCCAGCGACCAGGCGATGGAGGCGCGAGTGGGTCGCATCCGTGCCGGCGATGATCTCGCGCCGCTCGATCATCCTGTCGCCACCCCGGAAGTCGGAGACGAACCCGCCGGCCTCCCGCACGAGCAGGATCCCAGCCGCCACGTCCCATTCCGAAAGGCCCTGTTCCCAGAAGCCGTCGAACCGGCCGGCGGCGACCCAGGCGAGGTCGAGACTCGCCGCGCCGAACCGCCGCACGCCAGCCACTTCCGGGATGACGCGGCCGAGGATCGCCTCGAACTGGGCCTGGTCGCCGTGGCCGCGGTACGGAATCCCCGTTGCCATGACACAGTCCTCGAGGCTCCGCCGTCCGGACACCCGGAGCCTGGCATTCTGCAGCCAGGCCCCCCTGCCCTGTTCGGCCCAGAAGCTCTCGTCGGTGAGTGGCTGGTAGACCAGCCCCGCCTTGACCACCCCGTCATGCTCGGCTGCGATCGAGATGGCGAAATGGGGGATGCCATGGAGGAAGTTGGTGGTGCCATCGAGCGGGTCGATGATGAAGCGTGGGGCGCCCGG
>CALLWN010000121.1 GCA_938016505.1 uncultured Sphingomonadaceae bacterium | reverse complement strand
CAGCATTGCCTCGACGCCGGAAATCAGCCCGTTTGCCGGCTGAAAGGAGAAGTCGCCGATGGCGCCGGGCAGACTGCCCCAGATCGCCACGGCGGCATCATAGGCCCCCTGGAAGATCGCGGCCGTCCGGTCGCCGAAGCTGACGACGCCCGCGATGGTGCCCTCAAGGGCCGATAGTCCCGCTGCCTTAAGCCCCTCCCATCCGGCCGCCATCCGCGCGAGGGCCGCGTCGAGCGTGAGACCAATGCGTGACCAGACCTCCTTGGCCAGATCGCCGAGCAGGCGGAACGCTTCGCCCACACCACCGACCCGGGCGACCAGTTGCGAGAACTGATAGACCAGCTCGCCCGCCCCGACGATCAGCGCGCCGATGCCGGTGCGGATGAGGGCACCACGGAGGAAGACCAGCGCTGTAGCAAGGCCACGGACAGAAAGAGCGGCTACGGCCAGCCCGGCCACCCAGCGACCCGCCATGAAGGCAGCGAAGGTTGCGGCATAGGTGGCGAGCCGTGCCAGATTGTCGAAGATTGCTGTGATCGCCTGCCCGATGGGGCCGGTCGCGCGCGCCATGTCGGCGAGCCTGGTGGCGATGGTCTCCAGCGCCGGGGCGACGGCCACGGTCAGCCGGTTCACGAGGCCGGTCCAGATCAGGCTGAGCCGCGCGATGGCATCGCCTGTCCGTTCGATCTGCGCCGCATCCGCCGCGCTGACCGCCACCCCGAAGTCCTGCACATCGCGCGCGGCATCGCGCAGCGTGGCGCTGTCGATCCGCAGGAAGGCCAGCGCCGCGCGGTCGCCGAAGAGGTCCGAGGCCACGGCCGCCCGCTCGGCCTCGGGCACGAGGCGGTTCAGCGCGTCCTGGATCGCCACGATGCGCTGGTCGAGCGGCAGGACCTGCAGTTCCGCCGCCGTCAGGTTCAGCCGCCGGAGCGCGCCGACGGCCGCGCCCGAACCGCTGGCCGCCTCCGACAGGCGCGTGGTCAGCTTTTTCGTCGCCTGCTCGATCTCGCCCATCGAAACGCCCGCAAGCTCTCCAGCCCAGGTCAGGGTCTGGATGCTCTCGACCGTCGTGCGCATCGACTGCGCGAGTTTCGCCTGTGCGTCGATGTTGGCGAGCCCCGAGCGCACCATCGCCACCCCGGCCGCTGCCGCAGCCGCAGCGACCGCCGCCAGCGCGATCCCGGCGCGGCGCGCGAAGCTCGCGAGGCGCGTATTGGCAAGTTCCATCTCGGAGGACAGGCGGCCAAAGCCACGGGATCCGGCCTCGCCGATGCCCTCCAGTTCCGCACGCACGCGTCGTCCGCCCTCCGCCACGAGGCGGACGGAGACCTTCTTCTCAGCCATTCCGGTGAATCCTTGAATTATGTATCATAGCATGATACATGGCGGTCATGATCATCAGCACGCGTGGAAAGCTCGCCGCCAGTGCGGTTCAGGGCCGCTTTGGCAAGGGGTTTCCTGCTGATCTGGTCAGATGGACGCGTGCCATGCTTTCGGCACTGGACGCGGCCATGGAACTTGAGGACCTGCGCTTTCCGCCAGGCAACCATCTGGAAGCCCTGAGCGGCGACCGCGCGGGGCAGCATTCGGTGCGCATCAACGACCAGTGGCGCATCTGTTTCGTCTGGACCGATCAGGGTCCGCAGGATGTCGAGATCGTGGACTACCATTGAAGGGAATGACGATGAGCCTGATCACCAACCCCTCCCATCCGGGCGAAGTCCTGGTCGAGCTGTATCTGTACCCTTTGGGTATGAGCGCGCCTGCGCTTGCCCGGAAGTTGCAGGTTCCGCGCACCCGGATCGAACGGCTGGTCAAGGGTGAGACGGCGCTGACCGCGGATACGGCGATGCGGCTTGCGACCTATTTCGGGACGACGCCGGAATACTGGATGAATCTGCAGCGCGCCTGGGATCTCGCCCGCGCCCGCGAGACCGTCGATGTCTCAGGGATTGTGCCCCTGCAGGCGGCTTGATGCCTGTCCCGGTAGCCCGAGATGCGTAAAGCAGGGAAGCACCAATCCAAATCTGTCGGAGTACCGCAGGATGCGTCACGCAGGTCATTCGAGCCCGTCGTGGGCAAAGATGGCGACGGTACCCCAAGCAAACCACTGACCGAGGAGGCCCTGAAAGGTCTGGCAAGGGGTGCCTCCTCCGATGGGTATCGAGATCCAACGGATCGAACTTGATCAGGAGACCGCATTCAGTCTCCTCCAACTGATCGTTCCGCAATCTGTTCGTTCAGCCTGCGCACCATCACCGCCTCGATCTCGGGCAGCAGTTCGGCGGCGATCATCGTGTTGACGCCCAGCGCCTGCGCCAGCGCGAGGGCGGCACCCATGTCCCATCCGATGACCGCCCCCGGCGCGATGCGCAGCTGGCCGCCAAGGCGCTGGGTCAGATCCCAAACCTGCCAGCCCTCGACGGTTTGCGGCTGGTTCAGTCTTGCGGGGCAGTCCGGGCAGGGACCCGCGCAGGCCGCGCAGTAGCTGTCGCCCCCGCCGAAGGACCA
>CALLWN010000120.1 GCA_938016505.1 uncultured Sphingomonadaceae bacterium | reverse complement strand
ATTGGCGACAACGATCAAAGCCGCCAAAAAGATGGTTGAGCGCGAAACACCTGAGGTCTGGGATATTCTGGCTGAGGTGATCCGCGAACATCCCGTGCTGCTGAACCGCGCGCCGACGCTCCACCGGCTCGGCATCCAGGCGTTCGAGCCCGTGCTTATCGAAGGCAAGGCGATCCAGCTCCACCCGCTGGTGTGCGCCGCCTTCAATGCCGACTTCGACGGCGACCAGATGGCGGTCCACGTGCCCCTGAGCCTCGAGGCCCAGCTCGAGGCCCGGGTGCTCATGATGAGCACCAACAACATTCTCTCACCAGCCAATGGCAAGCCGATCATCGTCCCCAGCCAGGACATGGTGCTCGGGCTCTACTATCTCTCGATCCAGCGCGAGGGCGAGCCGGGTGAGGGCGCGCTGCTCGCCGACATGGCCGAAGTGCACCATGCGCTCAACGCGAAGGCGGTGACGCTGCACACGAGGGTCGTCACCCGGGTGCCGCAGACCGACGATCAGGGGCGCACCTACCTGAAGCGCGTGGAAACCACCCCCGGGCGCCTGCTCATCGGCGAGTGTCTGCCAAAGTCGCACAAGGTCCCGTTCGAGACGATCAACCGCCTGTTGACCAAGCGCGAGATCGGCGATGTCATCGACACCGTCTACCGCCACACCGGCCAGAAGGAGACGGTCCTGTTCGCCGACGCCATCATGGCGCTCGGGTTCCGCTATGCCTGCCAGGCCGGGATCAGCTTCGGCAAGGACGACATGGTCATCCCGCCGGCCAAGGCCGAGCTTGTCGATCGCACCCGCGCGCTCGCCAAGGACTTCGAGCAGCAGTACCAAGACGGGCTCATCACCCAGGGCGAGAAATACAACAAGGTGGTCGATGCCTGGGCCAAGTGCGGTGACGAGGTCGCCGCCGAGATGATGAAGGAAATCTCGGCGCAGCGGCCGGGGCAGCCGGTCAACTCCATCTACATGATGGCGCACTCGGGCGCGCGCGGCTCGAGCGCCCAGATGAAGCAGCTCGCCGGGATGCGCGGCCTCATGGCGAAGCCCTCGGGCGAGATCATCGAAACGCCGATCATCTCCAACTTCAAGGAGGGCCTCACCGTCCTCGAATATTTCAACTCCACCCACGGCGCCCGCAAGGGTCTCGCCGACACCGCCCTCAAGACCGCGAACTCCGGCTATCTCACCCGCCGTCTGGTCGACGTGAGCCAGGATTGCGTGGTGACCGAGGTCGATTGCGGGACCTTCCGCGGCCTCGTCACCCGGGCGATCGTCGAAGGCGGCTCGACGATCGTGACGCTCGGCGAACGGATCCTCGGCCGCACGCTCGCCGACGATGTCGTCGATCCCAAGACCGGCGAGCTGCTGTTCGCGCGTGACACCCTCCTCGACGAGGCAAAGGTCAGGCTGATCGAGGAGGCCGGGGTCGTCGAGGTGAAGATGCGCTCGCCGCTCACCTGCGAGGCGGCGCGCGGCGTCTGCGCCGCCTGCTACGGGCGCGACCTTGCCCGCGGCACGCCGGTCAACATCGGCGAGGCGGTCGGCGTCATCGCGGCCCAGTCGATCGGCGAGCCGGGCACCCAGCTCACCATGCGCACCTTCCACATCGGTGGCGCAGCGCAGGTCTCGGAACAGTCCTCGGCCGACGCGCCGGTCGACGGGCGCGTCATGTTCCGCTCCCTGCCGACGCTCACCGACAGCCGCGGCCGCCTGATCGGCATGGCGCCGACCGGCGGCGAGCTCGTGATTGTCGATGCCGACGGCCGCGAACGCTCGAGCCACAAGATCCCCTTCGGCGCCTTCCTGTCGGTTTCCGACGGCCAGGAGGTGAAGAAGGGCGACCGGCTGGCCGACTGGGACCCCTTCACCCGGCCCATCATCACCGACCGCGCCGGCCAGGTGAAGTTCCAGGACCTCGTCGACGGCCAGACGCTCCGCGAAGAGGTGGACGAGGCAACCGGCATCTCCAACCGCGTCGTCTCCGAGTTCAAGTCGCGGGCCAAGGAAGAGCTCCGGCCGCGCATCACCCTGCTCGACGCCACCTCCGGCGAGGCCGGCCGGTTCCTCCTGCCAGTCGGCGCCATCCTCTCGGTCACCGAAGGGCAGCATGTCGAAGCCGGTGACGTGCTCGCGCGGATCCCGCGCGAGGCAGCCAAGAACCGCGACATCACCGGGGGTCTGCCCCGCGTCGCCGAACTGTTCGAGGCGCGCGTGCCCAAGGACCATGGCGTCATCGCCAAGGTCGATGGCCGGGTCGAGATGGGCAAGGACTACAAGGCGAAGCGCCGCCTCATCCTCCGCCCCGAGGATGGCTCGGAGCCGGTCGAGTATCTGCTGCCGAAGAACCGGAACATCGCAGTCCAGGAAGGCGACCTGGTGCGCCGCGGCGACTTCATCATCGATGGTCCGGCCAACCCCCACGACATCCTCGATGTCCTGGGCGTCGAGAAGCTCGCCGAGTATCTCGCCGCCGAGATCCAGGAAGTCTACCGGCTCCAGGGCGTGAAGATCAACGACAAGCACATCGAGGTCATCGTCCGCCAGATGCTGCAGAAGGTCGAGATCACCGAGGATGGCGACTCCACCTTCCTCAAGGGCGAGCAGGTCGACAAGGACGAGCTCGAGGCAGTCAACCGCAAGCTCGAATCCGAAGGCAAGCGCCCGGCCGAGGCCAAGCCGGTGCTCCTTGGCATCACCAAGGCCTCGCTCCAGACCCGGAGCTTCATTTCGGCCGCCTCCTTCCAGGAGACGACCCGGGTGCTGACCGAAGCCTCGGTCCAGGGCAAGCGCGACAGGCTCGAGGGCCTCAAGGAGAATGTGATCGTCGGCCGGCTCATCCCGGCCGGTACCGGCGCGGCCATGGAACGGCTCCGGGTCGCAGCATCGGCGCGCGATGCCGCGCTCCGCGCCCAGCAGGCCGCGCTCGCCACTGCAGCCGACGCAGCTGCGCAGTAGGACCGCCTGTCCCCGCCAGCCAGCCCCGTGCGGCTGGCGGGGCCCGGCGCGCGGGCAAGGCTTTCGCCCTCTCGCCATCCCATCTAAGGCAGCAGCGATGGCAGACCGCGCAGGTCCGGCGGGCACCGCGCTTCGTGTCGCGGTCTTCTCGGGCAACTACAACTATGTGAAGGACGGCGCGAACCAGGCGCTCAACCGCCTCGTCGGCCGCATGCTCGCCCGGGGCGATGTCCTCCCCCGGGTCTATGCGCCGGTCTCGGCAACCCCGGCATTCCCGCCCACAGGCGACCTCGTGCCCGTCCCCTCGGTGCCCATCCCGGGCCGCAGCGAGTATCGGCTCGGCCTCACCCTGTCGCGCCCCGTCCTTGCCGATCTCGACGCCTTCGCGCCCCACCTCGTCCACCTGTCGGCGCCCGACCTTGTCGGCCACAAGGCCAAGCGATGGGGACAGGCCCGCGGACTCCCGGTCGTCGCCTCGGTTCACACCCGGTTCGAAACCTATGGGGACTACTACCGTCTCGGCTGGTTGCGCGGCTGGGCCGAAAACATGCTGCGCCGCTTCTACGGCGATCTCGCCGAGATCTACGCGCCAACCGAGGGGATGGCCGACCTGCTGCGCGCGGGCGGCTTCTGCGAGCGGGTCCGCATCTGGAGCCGCGGGGTCGATCACGCGCTGTTCCACCCCGGCCGCCGCGACCTCGCCTGGCGCCGCAGCCTCGGCATCGGTGAAGACGACTTCCTGATCGGCTTCGTCGGCCGGCTCGTGCTCGAGAAGGGCCTCGATGTCGTGGCGGCAACCACCGCGCGCCTCGCCGAGATGGGTGTCGCCCACCGGCTGCTCGTCGTCGGCGACGGCCCGGCCCGGGGGGTCCTCGCCCGCGCAGCACCCGGCGCCATCTTCACGGGTTTCCTCACCGGCGAGGCGCTGGCCCGGGCCCACGCCAGCGCCGACCTGTTCCTCAACCCGTCCGTCACCGAGACCTTCGGCAACGTGACCCTCGAAGCCATGGCCTGCGGCGTGCCGGTGGTCGCCGCCGACGCAACCGGCTCCGGCTCGCTCGTTGTCGATGGCGTGACGGGCCGTCTCGTGCCCCCCGGCGACAGCGCCGCCTTCGCGGCCGCGATCGCCGCCTACGCCGCCGACCGGGCGCTCGCAGTGGCCCACGGCAGCGCAGGCCACGCCCGCGCCCAAGCCTTCGAGTGGGACCGGGTCAATGACGCCGTTATCGACCGCTATCCGCTCCTCGTCGGGAAGGGGGTCTTCAATTCCCCGCCCGCATTCGCTACATGATGGGCGTCGCGGTTCACGCGAAGATGGCGATGAATGGCAGCGTGCAATAGGTGCAGCGGACCCGGGGGCAGTACCCGGCGGCTCCACCATCCAGGGTGCAGGCCGGCCCAAAGGGTCAGCTGCACCTTGGCTGACGGGGCCGAACCAGGATCGACGTGCGCTCAAAGACGCAGCTTTCGCCCGGCCTGAATGCGCCGTTAAACCGTTCAAAACCCACAAATGCCAACGACAACGAGGCATTTGCGATCGCTGCGTAACACTGGCCCCCAAGGCCGGTCTTGCAAAGCCTGAGCAGGGTTCGGGCCGAACCCGGTAACAGAATCGGACTCCAGCGGCTTGCAGGCGCGCCGGGCAACAGAAGCGCCTGCACTCTCATGCCAGCACTGCCCCGCCCGGTGCGGCGCTGCCTTGACGGGCGCAGGCCGCGCGGTCAGGAAGGGGCGACCCCATGTGTGACCCGAGCCCCGCACGCGAGCCATGAGCGATCCGGAAGACCCGTCCGATCCGCCGGACAGCCTTATCCCCTATGACGAGATCGTGCAGGACGCGCTCCGGGGAGTCGTGCGCCGCGTCCTTGCCGATGTAGCAGCTGCTGGCGGGCTCCCGGGCGCGCACCATTTCTACATCGCCTTCCGCACCCGTTTCCCGGGGGTCGACCTTCCGGCCCATCTTCTCGAGCGCTACCCGGACGACATGACAATCGTCATCCAGCACCGCTTCTGGGACCTGAAGGCCGCGGCAGACCATTTCGAGATCGGCCTCACCTTCAGCCAGGTGCCCGCCAAGCTCCGCATTCCCTATGCAGCGATCACCGGCTTCGTCGATCCGGCGGTCAACTTCGCCCTGCAGTTCGCCGTCAGCGTGCCCGATCGCCCGGCACCGCTGCCCGAGCCGCCGCCAGGCCCGGTCGGTGATGGCGCCCCTTCCGGGGAGGGTGGGGAGGGCGGCTCCAATGTCGTCAGCCTCGACTTCAAGCGCCGCAAGTGACGGTCCCGGGTCGCGCCCGGGCGCTCACCATGGCGTGCTGCCCCTGCCACCGCAGGGCCGGGCCGTGAGTGTGGCCCGCCGCGGCCTCATGCTGGTGCTCTCGTCGCCGTCGGGTGCGGGCAAGAGCACCATGTCGCGCCGGCTCCTCGCGGCCGATCCTTCGATCCGGGTCTCGGTCTCGGTCACCACCCGTCCGCCGCGACCGGGCGAGGTTGACGGCGAGCATTATCATTTCGTCACGCCGGAGACGTTCCAGGCACTCGTCGAGCAGGACCATTTTCTCGAGTGGGCGCGAGTGTTCGGCAACCATTACGGGTCGCCGCGTGCACCCGTCAGGGACGCCATCGACGCCGGGTTCGACGTGCTGTTCGATATCGACTGGCAGGGGGCGCAACAGCTGGCGCAGAACCAGTTCCGCAAGGAGCCCGATGCCGATCTCGTCTCCATCTTCCTGCTTCCACCCTCGATGGAGGAGCTCGCCCGGCGGCTCCGGACCCGTGCCGACGAGCCCGAGGCGGTGATCGCAGCGCGCATGGCCAAGGCGAAGGACGAGATCAGCCACTTCGCCGAATATGACTATGTCCTCGTCAACGACGATGCCGATAGCTGTTTCGAGAACATCCGGACCATCGTTGCCGCCGAGCGGCTGCGTCGGCCGCGCCAGATCGGGCTCTTTGCGCTGGTGCGAACCCTGCTCGCGTGAGCCGTCGCAGCGCCAGTCAGGGCGTGCTTCCCTCGGCAGGCTGCGGCACTTCGTGGGAGCGAGCGGCCCGTGCCGTGCCCGGCGCGGGGCGGATGGCGCTCCACACCGGTTCGCCACGGGAGTCTCTCGGGACCTCGCCCGGCACTGCAACCGCGCTTGCGCCCGAGACGTGCAGGAGAGAGGGTGCGCATCCACCAAGGCCGCCAACAACCAGCAACGGCAGCCCAATTGCACGAAGTTTCATGGAACCGTCATGACTTGCCATTCTGTCTGCAGCATGAACGGCAGCGCAGCGGACGCTCCGGGTGCGTCCGCCCGCACGGGTGCTGCGTCCGGCACGGCGCGATCATGAGCCTTGTCACCCGCCTTGCCGCCCGTGGCGACGGCATCACCGCCGATGGCCGGTTCATCGCCGGTGCCGTTCCGGGGGACAGGGTCGGGGAAGATGGCACCCTCGTCCCCGGCCCAAACCGGGTGGATCCGCCATGCCCGCACTTTGGCACCTGCGGCGGCTGCCAGCTCCAGCATGTCGGCGAGCCGATCCTTGCCGACTTCGCCCGGCAGCGCATCCTCGAGCCGCTTGCCAGGCTGGGGATCGAGCCTTGCGATGTGCGGCCAGTCCACCTCTCTCCGGCCTTCAGCCGCCGCCGGGCGAGCCTGCGCGCCGCGCGCCGCAACGGCCGGGCCGAGATCGGTTTCAATGCCGAGGGCAGCCACGTGCTGGTCGATCTTGCTGCCTGCCCGGTGCTCGAGCCCGGGCTGTTCGCGCTCGTCGCTCCGCTCCGGGCCCTCCTCGAGGCTCTGCTGCCGCCCCGTGGCGTCGTCGGCATCACCATGACGGCGACCGACGGCGGCGTCGACCTGATGCTTGCCAACCTCGCTGCCGGCACCCTGCCGGCCGTCGAAGCGCTTGCAGCTTTCGCATCCACGCACCGGTTGGCGAGGCTCTCGGTCGAGGGGCCGCTTGGGGTCGAGACCGTGGTGGCCCCGGCCCAACCGTCAGTCGCTCTCGGCGGAGTCGCCGTCACGCTTCCGCCCGGCGCCTTCCTTCAGGCAACCGCAGATGGCGAGGCGGCCCTCGTTGCCGCAGTGCGGGAGGGGGTGGCGGGCGCGCGACGGGTCGCGGATCTGTTCTGCGGCCTCGGCACCTTCGCGCTGCCGCTTGCGAAAGCGGCCCGGGTGCTGGCGGTCGACGGTTCAGCGCCCGCGGTCGCGGCGCTCGGCCGTGCAGCGCGGGGGGCAGGTCGGCCGGTCGAGACACTCCACCGCGACCTGTTCCGCCGTCCGCTCATGGCAGCCGAGCTGAGAGGTCTTGACGCTGTCGTCTTCGATCCACCGCGCACCGGCGCGGCCGCCCAGGCCGTCGAGATCGCGGCCGCCCGGGTGCCCGTGGTGATGGCGGTCTCGTGCAACCCGGCGACCTTCGCCCGCGACGCCGAACGGCTGGTCGCCGGCGGCTATCGCCTCGAAACGCTGTGGCCGGTCGCGCAGTTCCGCTGGTCGACGCACGTCGAGCTTGCGGCACGTTTCTTTCTCTCCTGAAATATTCCAACCCAACTCCCCCCAACTGTAAGAGTTTTTTACACAGCGACGCCCGCACGGCCGGTTCCACGACCATTAACTCTCTGAGGTTGCTGCTTTTGCCCGTGTTGGCACGATTCTTGCAGGAATGTGCATGCTCCAGCTTCGGGGCGTTATGGAGGGTATGTCATGAAAAATCTTCTGCTCGCCGTAGCTGGTGCCGCGCTGCTCGCTGCACCGGCAACCGCCGCCGTCACCGTCCTCACCTTCGAGGGCATCGGCGACCTGAACCCGGTTGGCAGCTTCTACGCGCCGAACTACATCTT
>CALLWN010000119.1 GCA_938016505.1 uncultured Sphingomonadaceae bacterium | reverse complement strand
TCGGCCTCGGCGGCACGGTCACGGCCGGGATCGTGTCCGCACTGCACCGCAACATCACCGGCGGCGGCGCCTACGACCGCTACATCCAGACCGATGCCTCGATCAACCAGGGGAACAGCGGCGGTCCGCTGTTCGACCTTGCAGGCAATGTCGTGGGCGTGAACACCGCCATCTTCTCGCCGACCGGTGGCAATGTCGGGGTCGGCTTCGCCATTCCCGCCGAACTCGCCCAGCCGGTCATCGAACAGCTGCGGACCGCCGGCCGGGTCAGGCGCGGCTATCTCGGGGTCCAGATCCAGCCGCTTTCGGCCCCGATCGCCGCCTCGCTCGGCCTTCCGAAGGACCGGGGCGAAATCGTCGCCGGGGTCGAGCCTTCGGGACCGGCGCAGAAGGCCGGGGTCCGCCAGGGTGATGTGATCGTCGCCGTTGCCGGCCAGGATGTCACGCCCGACAACACGCTCTCCTTCATCGTCGCCAACACCCCGATCGGCACGCGGATCCCGATCCAGCTCATCCGCAACGGCCAGCGAATCACGGTCACGGCGACGATCGGTGAACGCCCCAGCGAGACCATTCTCCAGGGCGGCGCGCCCGAGGAGCCGGAGGATCGCGGCGGCCGGGGCGAGCCCGGCGCCGAGGCGGCCCGCCAGCAGCTCGGGCTGACCCTCCAGACCATCACGCCCGAGATCCGCCAGCAGCTTCGCCTGCCAGAAACGGTGCAGGGCCTCGTGATCGCCCGGGTCAACCCCTCTTCCGATGCGGCCGAACAGGGGCTCCAGCGCGGCGACATCGTGCTTTCCATCAACCAGCGGCCAGTGCGGACGCCGCAGGAAGCAGCGGCAATCGTCTCCGAAGCGCGCAACGCCGGGCGCGACACGGTGCTCCTCCTCGTCCAGCGCGGAACCGGGCCCTCCCGTTTCGTCGGCGTGAAGATGCGCTAGAAGCGCCTCCGGAACGCGGCACGGTGGGGGCAATGGGCGCGCACATTCTGATCGGCAAGGGCGAGCAGAGCCCGCAGAGGCTGCTGCTCGCGCGCGCCAACCGGCACGGCCTCATCGCCGGCGCGACCGGCACGGGCAAGACCGTCACGCTCCAGGTGCTCGCGGAGGCGTTCAGCCGGGCCGGCGTGCCGGTGTTCTTCCCCGACATGAAGGGCGACGTGGCGGGCATGGCGCTTCCCGGCTCGCCCCAGGCGAAGACGCACGAGCCGTTCACGGCGCGCGCCGCCGAACTCGGCATCACGCCTTACGCCTATGGCGACAACCCGGTGGTGCTGTGGGACCTGTTCGGCGAACAGGGCCACCCGGTGCGCACGACGGTCTCGGAAATGGGTCCGCTGCTGCTCGCCCGCCTGATGGGCCTCAACGAGACCCAGGAAGGCGTGCTCAACGTGGCCTTCCGCTACGCCGACGACAAGGGCCTCCTCGTCCTTGACCTGAAGGACCTGCAGCAGCTCCTCGTCCATTGCGCCGACAATGCCGCCGAGCTCGCCGGACGCTATGGCAATGTGGCGCGGCCGACCGTTGGCGCCATCCAGCGCCAGCTTCTCACCCTCGAGTCGCAGGGCGGCGCGCAATTCTTCGGCGAACCCGCGCTTGACATCGCCGACATGATCGCGATCGAACCCGATGGGCGCGGACGGGTCAACATCCTCGCGGCCGATCGGCTGATGCAGGCCCCGCGCCTCTACTCGACCTTCCTCCTGTGGCTGCTCTCCGAGCTGTTCGAAGAGCTCCCCGAGGTCGGAGACTCGGACCGGCCGAAGCTCGTCTTCTTCTTCGATGAGGCCCATCTCCTCTTCAGCGAGGCGCCGAAGGCGCTGCTCGAGCGTGTCGAGCAGGTGGTCCGCCTCATCCGCTCCAAGGGCGTCGGTGTCTATTTCTGCACCCAGAACCCGGTCGACATTCCCGACAGCGTGGCCGGCCAGCTCGGCAACCGGATCCAGCATGCGCTCAGAGCCTTCACACCGAAGGATCAGAAGGCGGTGCGCGCCGCCGCCGAGACCTTCCGGCCCAACCCGGCGGTCGACGTGCGCTCGGCCATCACCGAACTGAGGGTGGGGGAAGCGCTGGTCTCGGTGCTCGACGAGAAGGGCGCGCCGACCCCGGTCGAGCGCACCCTCATCCGCCCGCCCGTCGGCCGGGTCGGTCCGCTGACCGAAGCGGAGCGCAAGGTGCTGATCGCCACCTCGCCGGTTGCGGGCCGCTATGAAGAGATGGTCGACCGCGAATCGGCCTATGAACTGCTCTCGGCGCATGCCGAGGCCCGCGCTGCCGAAGCCGAGGCTGCGAAGGCCGCAAGGGAGGCCGAGCGCGAGGCCCGGGAGAAGGCGAGGGCCGCGGCTGCGGCGCAGCGGGCCTACCGCCAAACCCCGCAGGGCAAGGCCGAGGCGGAGCTCGCCCGCGTTGCCACCTCGGTCGGCCGGAGCATGGCGAACCAGGTGGGCCGCACCCTCGTGCGCGGTCTTCTTGGCGGCCTGTTCGGCGGCAGGCGCTAGGGCGTTCTCGGGGTTGCCGTCGCGGCCGGGCCGTCGCGCTCGATCGGGATCCCCGCGCGGCGGAGCGCAGCCCGTGCTTCCGTCAGCCGGTCGGCGAGCGGCTGGTGCAGCGCGGGCGTCGCTGCCACGATCCCGAGCAGCTCGGGTTCGGGCTTGTTGAAGGTGAAGGGCGAGCCCTCGCGGTCAGTGATGCGCCCTCCGGCGGCCTCGAGGATCAGGCTGGCGGCGGCCACGTCCCATTCGTTGGTCATCCGGGCGTCGATCAGCCCATCGGCCTCCCCGCTTGCCACCATCGCGATCCGGAGTGCCATGCTGTTGGGCTTCTGCACGGCCATCGCGTCCCACGGCCGTTCCCAGAGCCGGGCAGTGACGAACTGCGGATCGACTGGCAGCCGCATGCCGGCCTCGGCGACGCGTCCCGAAACCCTGATCGCCGCGCCGTTGAGCGTCGCGCCTTCGGCCGTTCCCACATAGACCTGCCCCAGCGCGGGTGCCGCAAGCACGCCCAGCACGACCGCCCCATCGACCACGAGCGCAACCGAAACGGCCCAGCCATCCCGGCCACGGGCATAGTCGCGGGTGCCGTCGATCGGGTCCACGACCCAGAGCGCGCGGGCCTTCAGCCGGTCGAGCGAGTCCGCCGTCTCCTCGGACAGCCAGCCATAACCCGGCCGGGCGTCGAGCAGACGCTCCCGAAGCAGCGCATCGACTTCGAGATCCGCAGTCGTCACGGGATCATTCTTCCCCTTGGCCCAGGTCTCGAACCCCCGGGTCGAAAGCCAAAGGGCATGATCGGCAGCATCGCGGGCGGCGCGCTCCGCCAGCAACAGGTCGGCCATCGGGTCGAAGCAGAAGGGGTCAGGCACCAGCAACCATCATGCCATCGATCCTGACCGTCGGGCTGTTGACCGCCCGCCGGAACAGGAGGTCGTCGGCCGGCACGAGCGCCCTGAACATGTCGAGGAGATTGCCTGCGATCGTCATCTCGGTGACAGGCTCGGCCACCTTGCCGTCGCG
>CALLWN010000118.1 GCA_938016505.1 uncultured Sphingomonadaceae bacterium | reverse complement strand
GGTGATCTCGATGTCGCTCTTCGCGCGGTAGGAGGACGGCACGCTGCGCCACGATCCTGAGCGCGGCACCGAGCGGCGCGTCGTGTGCCGTGCCGGCACTCGGTTCGGCCTGCCGGCGAAGGACCGCTCCGGCCGGCTCGACGAGAGCGAGCCCGCCGACCTCGCCGCGCTGCTCCGCAAGATCAACGCCCCCGCTGCGCCCATCGCCTGAGCCGAGAGGAGACCTCTATGTATGACATGAACGATGCCGAGCTGCCGCGCAGCTCCGACCTGATCCCGGACGGCACCTTCGCGAAGGTGACGATGGTGATCCGCCCTGGCGGGATCGACGGCCAGGGCGAGGTGGACCGCGGGCTGCTGAAGGCCTCCCGCAGCGGCGGCGACACCAAGATGATCGACGCCGAGTTCACGGTGCTGGTCGGTCCGCATGCCAAGCGGAAGTTCTGGCAGAACTTCACCGTCGCTGGCGGGAAGGTCGACGAGCACGGCGTCTCGATCGCCTGGAAGATCTCGAAGGGGACTTTCCGCGCCATGATCGACAGCGCGCTGGGCCTCGATCCCCAGGACATGAGCGAGGCGGCCAAGGCCAAGCGCATGCTGCGCGGGCTGGCCGACCTGTCGGGCATCACCTTCGCCGCCAAGATCAAGGTCGAGGCATCGACGAACGCCGAGTATGGCGACCAGAACAGGCTCGACCGGGTCGTGCTGCCGGGCGAGCCCGAATACGCGCGCATCATGGCCGGCGAGGTGGTGCCGCCGTCGCCCTCCACGCATCGCGCGCCGCGCCCCGCCTCCGGGCCCTCCGCGGCGGCGCCCGCCTGGGCCAACACGGGTGCGCCCCGGGCGCCGGTCATCGCCGCCCCCGCCTGGGCCGCCCCTGCCGCCGCACCGCCCACCCCGCCCGCGGCTCCGCCGCCGCAGACGCCGCTCGCCAACGGTCCGGCCTGGCTGAACGGCTGATGGCGGCATGGCGCGCCGACGCTGGAGCCGAACGCGGGAGGTCCGTCCTCCTTCCGCAAAGCCGACGTCGCTGCCCGGCTGCACGCCGGAGGACCAGGTTCGCCGCCTGGTTTGCGCCCTGTGCAGCCGTGAGGCGAAGGGCTTCGGCTACGTGCACGAGATGCGGCTCGGCGAGTTCCCGCACCACCGGTTCTGCAGCATGGCCTGCTGCGACGCCGGTGGCGCGCTCGCGCGGAGATCGAACGGCGTGATCGATAAGACGCAGATGGAGGCGCGCGCGATCAAGGAGGCGCGGCGGCCACTCGCCGAGGTCCTGGTCGAGCTGCAGCTCATGGCGCCGTTCCACGACCGCAGCGCGGCGGAGATCGATCGCATCATCGAGGCCTGCGTCGACGGCTTCCAGGCATCGGTGCAGCGCCAGGCAGCCGAGCGCGATCCACTCGACGACCCCATTCCCTTCTGAGGTGACGGTGCTGCTCGACCTGAATCACGGCTCCGGTGCTGTCTATGGACGGGGCAACGCCCCGCCAGACGATGCCGCCATCACCGCGCGTATCAACATGCACATCGATGCTGCCCTTCTCGCGCGCCAGCGGCAGCAGGTGCCGCGCGACTATCTCGGTGGCAGCCGGGTCGGCGAGCCCTGCGCCCGCAAGCTGGTCTACGAGATCACCGACGCGCCGAAGGATCGTGACTTCGATGCCAGCATCCTCCGCGTGTTCGATGCGGGGCACCAGTTCGAGGCACTCTCCATTCGCTGGCTCCGCTTGGCCGGCTTCGACCTGCGCGATCGTGGCGCGGATGGCGGGCAGTTCGGGTTCGCAGCCGCCGGTGGAAAGCTTCGTGGCCATGCCGATGGCGTTATCGTCGCCGGGCCAGATGTTGGCATCCGCTGGCCTTCCCTCTGGGAGCACAAGGCGCTCGGCCAGAAGTCCTGGACCGACCTGGTCAAGCGCGGTCTGCGGCTGTCGAAGCCGATCTACTTTGCGCAGGTGCAGCTCTACATGGCCTACCTCCAGCTCGAGGTAGCCCTGCTGACCGCGCTGAACCGCGACACGCTTGGGCTGCATCACGAGGCCGTGCCGTTCGACGCGGCCGAGGCACAGCGGCTGTCGGACCACGCCGTCGAGATCCTCCGCGCCGCCGAGGCGGGCGAGCTGCCGCCGCGCATCGCCCAGGCCGCCGACTTCTTCCTCTGCCGCCTCTGCCCCTACGCCACGCGCTGCTGGGAGGTGCCGGCATGACCTTCGCACCCTCGCCGCAACAAGCCGCAGCCATCGCCGGCATCGTGGACTGGTATCGGACGCGCCGCATCCAGCAGCAGGTGTTCCGGCTCTTCGGCTATGCCGGCACGGGCAAGAGCACAATCACCGCCGCTGCGATCGAGGCACTCGGCCTCGATCCCATGGCGCGCGACAGCGACACCGCCGGCGGCGTGCTGTTCGCAGCCTTCACCGGCAAGGCGGCGCTGGTGATGACCCGCAAGGGCACGCCCGCCTCGACCATCCACTCGCTCATCTACCGCGTCTCGGAGGCGACGCCGGAGGAGATCGCCCGCGTCGAGAAGGAGCTGTTCGACCTCCAACGCGATCTGCGCCGCATGGGGCCAGCCGAGCGGGCCTTTGCGGAGACGCTGATCAGCAAGCTGCAGCTCCGGCTCGCCGACATCCACAAGCCCTCCTTCCTGCTGAACGAGCAGTCGCGCGTGCGGGACGCCGCGCTGGTCGTGCTGGACGAGGTCTCCATGGTCGGGCCGGAGATGGCGGCCGACCTGCTCGCCTTCGGCAAGCCGATCCTTGTACTCGGCGATCCCGGCCAGCTGCCGCCGATCAAGGGCGCCGGCGCCTTCACTGAGGCGCCGCCCGACGTGATGTTGACCGAGATCCACCGCCAAGCCGGCGAGAGCGCCATCATCCGCCTCGCCACCTTGGCGCGGCAGGGGATCGAGATCCCGCCCGGCGGGCATGACGAGCATGTCTGGAAGCTGCCGCGCAACGCCGTCGGCGCGCCCCAGATGCTGCGCGGCGGCCAGGTCATCTGCGGCCGGAACAGCACCAGGCTGTGGCTGAACGGCGCGATGAAGGCCGCGGCCGGCTTTCCGGCCACCTATCCGGAGGGCCGCAGCGAGAAGATCATCTGCCTCAAGAACCGGCATGACCTCGGCTTGGTCAACGGCATGTTCGTCAGCCTCACCGACATCGAGGATGACGGCCCTCTTTCCTTCCGCGCAAGCATCACGACGGAGGATGGCCTCGCGATCGCCGGACGGCACCGCTTCTACAAGGGACACTACGACGACCACGTTCGACTGCAGCCGGATCGCGCGCGGCAGGATTGGCGCGAGCTGCGCGGGTTGATCGAGACCTCCTGGGGCTATGCGATCACCTGCCACAAGGCGCAGGGCAGCCAGTGGGAGAACGTCGTCGTCTACGACGACGGCCTTTCCCGCACCCCCGAGGACCGTGCCCGCTGGCTCTACACCGCGATCACGCGCGCCGAGCGCGGGCTGGTGCTGCTTGATTGACCTGAACGACGCGGCCACGGCACCGGCGCGCTACGACCTCGAGGCCATCGTCCAGCGCCTGCGTGACACGGCCCTTGCCTGGGTGCCGGGCATGTTCCCGAACGGTCGGCGGCAGGGGGACGAATGGCGGCTGGCCAACATCCAGGGCGCGCCGCCGCGGCAGTCGGGCTCCTGCGTGATCATGCTGCGCGGCGAGCACGCCGGCGACTGGCACGACTTCGATGGCGGCGATGGCGGCGGGCCGCTCTCGACGCTGGCGCATGGCACAGGGTTGGCGGATCGGGCCCTGTTCGCGCACGCGGCGGGGATGACCGGGTGGACCGGTGAAGGCCCGGCGCGCCAGGAGCCCCCTCCCGCACCGAAGCCCGAGCGCGACGCCTCCCGCGACATCGCCTTCATCCTGGAGCACGCGCAGCCGCTCCGTGGCACGGCGGCGGAGCGCTACCTGCGCGGCCGCGGCCTCTCCGCGCCAGACGGCGCCGACCTGCTCTTCCACCCCGACCTGGCGAACTTCGAGACCCGCGCCGGCTATCCGGCGATGGTCGCGCTGGTCCGCAACCTCGCCGGCGAGGTGGTGGCGGTGCACCGGACCTACCTCCGGGAGGAGGGCGAGACGGTTCGGAAGGCCGACATCCTGAAGCCGCGCATGGTGCTCGGCCGGAGCGGCAGCGGCACTGTGCGGCTGGCGCCGCTCGGTCCACATGGCGTGCTCGGCCTCTGCGAGGGCATCGAGACCGGGCTCGCGGCGATGCTGGCCTGCCCCGGGCTGCCAGTCTGGGCGGCGCTCTCCACCACCGGCCTCGAACAGGCGCTGCTCCCGCCTGAGGCCAGGCGCATCGTCATCCTCGCCGACCACGATGCGTCCGGCGCGGGCATGCGGGCTGCGGAGGCCGCCGCCGCGAAGCTCCGCCTCGAGGGTCGCGAGGTCTCCATCGCCCTGCCTCCACGCGAGGGCGACGACTTCAACGACATGCTGCGGCGCGACGGGGCCGAGGCGATCGCCGCGCTGGTCGACCAAGCGATGCGCAGCGCCGCTCCCGAGCCACCGCCTCAGGAGCCGGAGACCGGTCGGCACCTGCCCATTGGCTTCGTGGAGCCAGCGCATCCGCTCCCCACCGCCCGCGCCGACGAGGGCAATCTCGACCGCGCCACCGCCCGCGCCTGGGGCCTGGTGCTGTCCGCCAACCGCTCGCCCTGGCTGTTCCGTCTCGGCGGCGAGCCATCCTGGGTCGTGCCCGACGATGACGGCCGTCCCGTCGCCGTCACTGTGCGCGAGGAGCGCCTGCGCCACATGCTGGCGAAGCTCGCCGACTGGCGAAAGGCGAACGCCAAGGGCGACCTCGTGCCCACCCCGCCGCCGACAGGCTTGGTGAAGTCGCTCGTCGCCACGCCTGACCCGGCGCTGCCGGTGCTGGCTGGAATCGTCACGGCGCCCGTGCTCGGTCGCGGCGGCGTGCTGCTCACCGAGCCCGGCTACCACCCCGACGCCCGGCTGCTCTATCGCCCGCCGCCGGGCTTCGTGCTGCCGCCGGTGCCGGAGCGGCCGACGCCAGCTGAGATCGCGGCCGCGCGCAACCTCCTCCTCGACGATCTGCTCGGCGACTTCCCATTCACTGGCGAGGCGGAGCGTGCCCATGCGCTCGCGCTCCTGCTGCTTGGCTTCGCGCGGCCGATGATCGATGCGCCGACGCCGCTACACATGATCGAGAAGCCCACGCCCGGCACTGGCGCGACGCTCATGGTGGACGCCATCGCCACCATCCTCACCGGCGCCGGCGCATCCGTGATGACGGAGGGGCGCGACGAGGACGAGTGGCGTAAGCGCCTCACGGCGAAGCTGCGCCAGCTGCCGACCCTGCTGCTAATCGACAACCTTCGCCAGGAACTCGACAGTTCCGCCCTCGCCGCCGCCTTGACCGCCCCGGTCTGGGAGGACCGTGTGCTCGGCGCCTCGGACATGGTCCGGCTGCCGGTGCGCTGCGCCTGGGTCGCCACGGGCAACAACCCCGCCGTCTCGCACGAAATCGCCCGCCGCCTCGTCCGCATCCGCCTCGACGCCCGCACCGACCAGCCCTGGCGGCGCGATGGCTTCCGGCATCCCGACCTCATGGTCTGGGTCCGCGCTCAGCGCGGGCGGCTGGTCGCTGCCTGCCTCACGCTCTGCCGTGCCTGGATTGCCGCTGGTCGTCCGCGCGGGGCCCGCAGCCTGGGCAGCTTCGAAGTATGGAGCCAGACGCTGGGCGGCATCCTGCAGGTCGCGGGCGTCGCAGGCTTCCTTGAGAACCTCGACGAGGTGATCGCCGCCTCCGACAGCGAGGGAGGTGCGTGGCGCGCCTTCATCCAGCTCTGGTGGGACCGCTTCGGCAGCGCCGAGGTCAGCGTCAGCGATCTGCTCGGCCTGGCGCAGAGCGCCGAGGCCAGCCTGCCAATCAGCGCGAAGAACGAGCATGGCCTGAAGGTCTCGCTCGGGGCGGCCTTCACCAAGCTGCGCGACCGCGCCTTCCGCATCAGCGATCGGCTGGTTCACCTCCGCCAGGGGAAGGTGCTGCACAATTCGCAACGGTGGCGCCTCGAACCCGCTGAGGCGGCGCCCGTACGTGGGGGTCTTGGGGGTCTTGTGGGGGTCTCACGCGACGAGACCCCCATCGGTTCAGGCCAGGAAATCCGCGGGTTTGACGGGTCTTGGGGGTCTTGGGGGTCTTTTTCCAACCCATACGCATGTGCGCGCGCGCATGTGTGTGAAGAAGAGGCCGGAAAAGACCCCCAAGACCCCCAAGACCCCCAAAGGCCAGGATATCCCTGCGTTTCCGGCGGGGGGTCTTCCAACCAAAGACCCCCACAGACCCCCATGGCGCCTCCGTGGCTGGACGGCGTGCCGTGATGCCCCGCCCGCACAGCACCGGGCCGCCTGCGAGCGGTCCATTCCGAAAAGCCGGGCAGCGACGGCGAGCTCCACCAAGAACCGCGCCGTCGCCGCCCTCACCACGACGATCCCCTCTCGGAGACCCCATGGCTCTCGCGACTCTCCCCATGCCCGCGGCGCGCGCAAGCGGGCCGCCGCTCACCGCCCCGCCGCCCTTCGCCCTGCGGCATCACGCCGTCCTGGCCCTCGACCTCGGCACCACCACCGGCTGGGCGCTGCGCGGCCAGGACGGCGGCATCACCTCGGGCACCATCTCCTTCAAGCCGAGCCGCTTCGAGGGCGGCGGGATGCGCTACCTCCGCTTCCGCAGCTGGCTGACGGAAATGGCCGGCCTCGCCAGCGGCCTTTCCCGCATCGCCTTCGAGGAAGTCCGCGCCCACGCCGGGACCGACGCCGCGCACCTCTACGGCGGCTTCCTCGCCCACCTCTCCGCCTGGTGCGAGGAACGCGGCATCGCCTACGAGGGCGTGCCCGTCGCCACCATCAAGCGCTTCGCGACCGGCCGCGGCAACGCCGACAAGGCGGCGATGATCGCAGCGATCCAGGCGCGCGGCTTCGCGCCGGCCGACGACAACGAGGCCGACGCGATCGCCATCCTGCTCTGGCTCACCGACGCACAGGGAGGCCGCGCATGAGCCTGCCCGGAGCACCCCACCTGGCGCGCAGCCCGATTGGGCGGCTGCGCACCCCGACCAGCGAGCCCGAGCTCAACGCCATGCGCGCCGCTGCTTGGCACCGGCACGGCGTCGCCGCGATCCCGGTCGATGACATCACCGATCCCTGGCTGCGCCAGGCGATCACCAACGAGGCCAACCGGCGCTGGGGGCGGCGGCAGGGAGGGAACAGCCATGGCCGGTAAGCGGAAGACGAAGCGCACGACGTCACAGCGCGAGGATCTCTCCAAGCCCTCGAGGTGGCGGCTGCAGCACGGCGGCTTCGACGAGGGCGTCCGCGGGACCGATCCGGATACGGGCACGCCCATCCTGCACCGTCGCGCCGTCGACAGTCTGGGCGTGCTCCTCGCCAATGGCAGCATCACGCCGCAGATGCACGAGGCCGGCGAAATCTTCCGCGCCGTGTTCCAGCGCGCGGCGCTCGATCGCGTGCGGACCATGCCGATGATACGCATCCCTGGCGGCAGGGCAGACCTATTCTCCGAGAGCCAGACCGCCGCACGCGAGCGCGTGGCCCGCGCGATGACGCATCTCGGCGGCTTCGGCAGCCCATCCGGCAGCATCGCCTGGTACGTGCTTGGCCTCGAGCATAGCGTGCGCGATTGGGCGCTGCGCCAGGGTTGGAACGGGCGCGCGGTCACGCCAGCGATCGCGCACGGCATCCTGCTCGGGACTCTCGGTATCCTCAGCGCACATTTCGGGCTGACGCCACCTGCGCATGCTGCGGTCGGCGCAACAACGTCGGCGCTTCAGAAAGGTGGTGCTGCAAAATCTGCACAGCCTCAATGAGTGCATTGCTCGGTGTGATTTCGCCGTGCTTGTCTGCCGTCACTGGCGAGGCATGCGTCTCGCTGGTGCGGTGGCTCACCAGCCATAGCGTCGCTCGATCGAGACAGTGGCTCGCGAGCCGCAGGGTCCTTCCTGGGCCCGGCGTATGCGGGGGGCGGAAGCGCGCAAGGTCGCTAGTGCCAGGCCATAAAACAGGGTTATGGTTTGCAGCCCTTTTCCTGTGCGATCAGCCAGATAGCCCGCAAACCATGCCGCGCTGAGTTTGCAGCCGCGGCCGCATGGTTTGCACCCACTCCCAGATCCGGATGGTTCCATGACGCTCCCCTGGATGGCGGCGAAGA
>CALLWN010000117.1 GCA_938016505.1 uncultured Sphingomonadaceae bacterium | reverse complement strand
GCGCAGATCCGCGCCTTCCGCGCGCAGTCGCCGATCCGCATTGGGGTCGGCGACGAGCAGGGGGGCCTTGCCTTCTTCCGCGATCTCATGGCCTCGGAGAGTGTGGATGTCGTCCGCCTCGACACGCCGGTGGCGGGCGGGATCACCGCGGCGCTGCGCATCATCGCGCTTGCCGAGGCGCATGGGCTGCCGGTCTCGCCGCATATCTATCACGAGATCAACGTCCATCTCGGCGCGGCCTTCCCCGCGGTGATGGCGGTGGAGCTCTTCCCCCCGCGGGGCGAGCTCTACCAGATCGACCGCTTCATCCGCAGCGAGCTTCGGATCGAGCGGGGCGAGATCCTGCCCTCCCCGGCGCCGGGCCTCGGCTTTGCGCTCGACTGGCAGGCGCTCGAGGCCTTCCGGTGCTGACGCCCCCGCCACCAGCCGCGGGCGGGGCGGCGAGTCCGGGCTCAGAGATCCTCGGGCAGGTTCTCGCGGAAGATGACGTTGAGCCGCGGTGGCACGGGCGTGCAGGGCTCGCCGCGCACCGCCGCCGCGAGCGCGGCGAGCGCCTCGCGCGCCTCGTGGCGGGGGTTCTGGTCGATCACCGCATCGAGCGTGCCGTCGAGCAGGAGCGCCTTGTTGTCTGCCGTCGCCTCATGCCCGACGAAGACGATCCGCCCCGCCCGTCCGGACTCCTTGAGCGCGGCGCCGATCCCGGCCGTGCCCGCGCCGACGTTGTAGATCGCGGCGAGCTCGGGGCGCCGCTCGAGCAGCGCGAGCGCCTCGGCCCGCGCCTTGGCGCGGTCGTCGAGGATCTCGCGCAACTCCACGATCTCGAGCAGCGGAAACTCCTCGTAAAGGATCTGGCGGAAGCCCATCTCGCGCTCCTGATGTCCGCGGTAGGAGAGCGATCCGGCAAACAGCGCCACCTTGCCGCGCCGCTGCGACCCGAGCAGCCGGCCGATCACATAGCCCGCAAGCCGCCCGGCCTGGCGGTTGTCCACGCCGACATAGGCCACGCGCGGGATGCTCTGGATGTCGGAGACGAGGGTGACGATCCTCGTGCCCGCGGCGGCGAGGCCGCGCAGCGCCTCGCGCACAAGGGGATGGTCGAGCGCGATGATCCCGAGACCCTCGGCCTGACCCCGCAGTGCGGCCAGCCGCTCGGCCAGGAGCGGGGGATCGAAACCCTCCACCGCCTCGACCGTGACGGAAACGCCGGGAAAGTCGCCCGCCTGCGCCTCGATCTCGCTGCCGAGCTGGCGGATGAAGACGTTGGTCCCGTAAGGCAACAGGAAGCGCAGCCGCGCCGTCTGGCCCGACGCGCCGCGCAGCCGGTAGCCGAGCTCGCGCGCCACCGACAGGACATGCGCGCGCGTCTCGGCCCGGACGCCGGGCCGGCTGTTGACGACGCGGTCAACGGTGGCCTGGGAGACCCCGGCCACCTGGGCGATGTCCTGCAGTGTGACCTTCATCAAGACGCCAGCCGCGCGCCGATCCCCTCATTCCGCCTCGGAAAGCAGCCGATCGCATGCGACGCGGATCGACGCAAGCGCCTCGGCCGGGGGCATCGCCCAGATCCGCTCGGAGAAGAGCTCGACCTCCGCCCATCCGGTGAAGCCGGCAGCCGTCATGCCGTCGCGCCAGGCGCGCAGGTCGATCACGCCCTCACCGGGAATGCCGCGGTCGAGCAGGAGGCTCTTGGTCTCGAGCAGCCAGTCGCCGATGTGGAAATCGCTGAGCCGGCCCGCGCGGCCCGCGCGCGCCACTTCCGCCGGAGCGGCGGGATCCCACCAGACGTGGTAGCAGTCCACGACCATGCTCATGCCGGGGCCGAGCCGGTCGCACCAGTCGTTGGCCATCGCGAGCGTGTTCACCACCGACCAGTCGGGCGCATACATCGGATGCAGCGCCTCGAGCGCCATCAGCACACCGGCCGCGCGGGCATGCTCGAGCGTGCGCGCCAGCGCCTCGAAGGCGACCTCGCGTGCCTCGTCAAGCGACTTCGTTTCGGGCAGGAGGCCTCCGACGACCGTGACGATCGAGCGCGCGCCGAGCTCGGCGGCGATATCGATGCTGCGGCGGGAGTCGTCGATCCGCGCCTGAACGCCGGCGCGGCCGTCCCGGGTGAAGAGCCCGGCGATGCAGAAGCCCGTCACAGCGAGGCCATGATCGGAAATGATGTCTTTTGCGGCGCGGACGCTGATCGCCTCGACCTTGTCCCGCCAGACGGTGATGCCTCCGAAGCCCGCCGCAGCGATCGCCGCTGCTGCCTCAGGAAGTGACAAGCTATTGACAGTGATCTGATTTATCGTTGCTTTCAAGGTCATGGAAAGCGCCCTCCCGCACCGGCAGTTGATGGTCTATGATTCTTTTTGCAGCATTGCATGATGACCTTCGCATCTCTGAAATGATCATTTCAATCATAATCTAGCGTTGACGCGGGCTGCAGAATCTCCACAATGGGCACCACCTGTTGGCCCTTCAGAGGCCATTAAGGGGGGAGGAGACCATGATCAGACGCACCGGCGTCACACGGCGGCAGATCCTGTCCGCCGGCGCCCAGACTGCAATCATCGGCAGTGCGATCGGCATTGCGCCGCGGTGGATCCGCCCGGCATGGGCGGGCGAGCTCGCGCCCGGCATGATCGGGGGGCCGACCGGCTTTCCGGGGGCGGAGCGCTACCAGTACGGGCCGGACACGCCCGAGGGCCGGGCGGTCGAGGCCGCGCGTGCGCTCAAGGCCAGCGGGCAGGCGCCGAGCCGCATCGTGCTCGGGCTCTCGGACGGCTCGATCGGCCAGCTCACCCAGCCCTTCCCCGAGGGCGCGCCCAGCGTCAAGGCGCTCTGGGAGCGGGAGACGGGCATCGAGATCGACATCGTGGGGCTGCCGAACGGGCAAGAGTTCACGCGGGTGATGCGCGACATCTCCACCCGTTCGGGCGAGATGGACATCTATTCCACCGAGTGGAACCGCCTCGGCGACCTCGCGGAATCGGGCGGGATCGCGGTGCTCGACGACTTCGTGGCCAAGCACCGCCCCGAGTGGGACGACCCCGAAACCGGCTATGTGAACGGCAAGCAGGGTGTGTCGCTGCTCAACGAGTACCGCGGTTCGACCTACGGCGTCAGCCTCGACGGCGACTTCCAGTGCTGGGTCTACCGCACCGACCTCTTCGGCGACGAGCGCGAGCAGGCCGCCTTCCGCGAACGCTACGGCTACGATCTCGCCCCACCGCGCACCTGGGCCCAGCTCAACGATGTCGCGGCCTTCTTCCACCGCCCGGATCAGGGGCTGCTTGGCTCGACCGACCTGCGCAACCAGGGCTGGGGCTACACCAACTGGTATCAGCGCTACTGCTCGATGGCCGCGCCGAACCAGTATCTCTTCGGCGACGACGGCACGCCGCTGGTCAACTCCGAGGCAGGTATCCGCGCGACCGAGGATTATGTGGCCTCGCTGTCGCACAAGTCGCCCGACGCCCTCTCCTGGGGTTGGCCGGAGCAGTACGGCAACTTCGCCCAGGGCGGCGCGGCGATGACCTGCGCCTTCTCCAACCTGCCGAAGTTCCTCGACAACCCGGCCAACGAGGGGTCGCAGGTGACCGGGCGCATCGGCTCGTTCCTGCCACCGGGAACGCAGCATCCCGAGGGGATCGTGTCGCGCTCGGTGCTGTGGTATTCGCTCACCGCGATGGTGAGTGCGCAGTCCCGCCACCCGGAGGCCGCCTACCTGTTGCTGCAGTGGCTGGGCTCGGCGCGGATCTACGCCTGGATGACCGCCAACCCCGCGGGGTATTTCGACCCCTTCCGCCTGTCGGACTTCTCCGATCCGCTCGTCCAGCAGACCTACCACGACTATCATGTGAGGGTTCTGAAGGAGACGGTGGCGCGGACCGTGCCCACCATCAACTATCCCGGCGCCGGGGCCTTCCACAACGCGCTCGACGAGAACCTGATGGCCGCGCTCACCCGCGCCAAGACGCCGGCACAGGCGATGGCCGATGTCGAGGCGGAGTGGCGGCGGATCGTGCGACGCACCGGCGAGGACAAGATCGTCGAGGCGATCCAGAAGAACAAGGCCGCCTGGCCGACGGTGATCGACCCCGCCTGATCCGCGCCTTCCGGCGGGGGCCGCAGCGGCGGTCCCCGCTTACCCGTCACGCTTCCGCAGGGAACAGGGAAGAGGCATGACGCGCTCCCCCCTCATCGAATTGCTGCGCTATGCGGCCATCTTGCTTGCGGTGGCGATCACCCTGGTGCCGATCCTCTGGATGGTGTCGATCGCCTTCAAGCCGGTGGCCGAATGGCAGGCGGCCGGCGCCGATCTCACATGGATCCCGCGCGATCCGACGCTCGAGAACTTCCGCTATCTTTTCGGCCGGAGCGACTCGGCACTGATCGTGGCGCTCGAGCGGACGGCGACGCGGCCGATCCTCGCCTCCATCCTCGCGGCCTCCTTCGGCACGCTGATCGCGATGACCGCCGGGACGGCGGCCGCCTATGGGCTGTCGCGCTTCGGGGCGGGCGCCAACCTGCCGCTTGCGCTGATCCAGCTGCGGCTGTTCCCGCCGATGGCGGTGATGATCCCGGTGATGATCATGTGGGCCTTCCTGTCGCTGATGGACACCTGGTGGGGCCTGGCGCTGATCTACGGGATCGTGACGCTGCCCTTCGCCTTCTGGCTGATGAAGACCTTCTTCGACGACATGCCCCGCGAAATCGAGGAGGCGGCGCTGGTGGAGGGCTGCACCCGGCTGCGCGTCTTCCTCAAGGTCACGCTGCCGATGATGCGGGCGCCGCTCGCCTCGGCGACGCTTTTCGTCTTCATCCTCAACTGGTCGGACTATCTGGTCGCGCTGCTGCTGACGACCCGGCAGTGGGCGACGATCCCGGTCTACATGGCCTCGCTCTCCTCGTCGATGACGGGGCAGCTCTACGGCGCCAAGGCTGCGCTCGGCCTCATCGCGGCGGTGCCGCCCGTGATCCTCGGCATCCTGATCCAGCGTCATCTCGTGCGCGGACTGACCTTCGGGGCGCTCAAGCAATGACCGCGATGCCCCCCCCTGCCCCCGCCTCTGCCCCTGCCCCTGCCCCCGCCCTGACGGCGGGCGCCGCTCCGGCCCGCAGCGAGGCGGCGCGGCTCGGGCTGCGCCTCACGCTGCCGGCCCAGGTGCTCATCCTCTTCATCGCGATCTTCCCGATCCTGATGCAGCTCTACATCTCGCTGACCGACTGGTCGCCGCTGTCGGGGCGCCCCTGGCCGCGCGCCTGGGAGATGTGGAACGGCTTTGCCAACTACGCCGACCTGGTTGCCGACCGGCGGCTGACGGGGGCGGTCGGGCGCACGCTGCTGGTGATGGTGGTCTGCGTGCCGCTGCAGTTCCTGCTCGGGCTCGGGCTGGCGCTGCTGTTCGTGGACGATTTCCGCGGCAAGCGGGTGTTCTACTCGATCCTCATCATGCCGATGATGGTCGTGCCGGCGGTGGCCGGCTACATGTTCTTCATGCTCTTCCAGTCGGGCGGCCCGGTGAACGACATCCTGGGCACATTGCTCGGGCGGCCCGTGACCATCGCCTGGCTGTCGGATCCTACGCTAGCGCTCGTCGCGGTGATGATCGCCGACACCTGGCAGTGGACGCCGCTGATGTTCCTGATCCTGCTTGCGGGCCTCGTGGGCGTGCCCGACGACCAGATGAAGGCGGCCGCGCTTCTTGGCGCCAACGCCTGGCAGCGCTTCCGGACCATTGCGCTGCCGCGGATGAAGACGATCATCATCATTGCGCTCGCGATCCGCACGATCGAGATCTTCAAGATCTTCGACACGCTCTACATCATGACGGCGGGCGGGCCCGGTGTCGCGACCGAGACGATCAGCGTCTACATCTACAAGATCACGACGCAGGATCTGGTCTGGGGCTATGTCGCGGCGATCGCGCTCGTGATCCTGATCGTGCTGTCGGTGCTCGCCGTCCTCGCCATGAAGAGGATGGCGCGATGAGCTCGATCCGCCTCGAGAACCTGGTGAAGCGTTTCGGCAGCTTCACCGCGCTCAGAAGCATGAACCTGGAAATCGCCAACGGGGAGTTCCTCGCGCTTCTCGGCCCCTCGGGCTGCGGCAAGTCCACGACCATGAACATGATCGCCGGGATGGAGCAGCCGACCGAGGGTCGCATCCTGTTCGACAGGCGCGACATGGCCGGCGTGCCCATGGGCCGGCGCGGGGTGGGCTTCGTCTTCCAGAACTACGCGATCTTCACCCACATGACGGTGCGGCGGAACCTCGACTACGGGCTTCGGATGACCGGCCGGCCTGCGGCCGAGATCCGGCGGCGGACCGATGCGATCGCCGAGCTCCTCGACCTCACCGCGCTGCTGGACCGGCCATCGGCGGGGCTGTCGGTCAACATCCTGCAGCGGATCGCGATCGGACGGTCGGCGGTGATGGAGCCGGCGATCTTTCTGCTCGACGAGCCATTGTCCAACGTCGATGCGGCCTTCCGCGCGGTGATGCGCACCGAGCTCAAGGCGCTTCAGCGCCGGTTCGGCCAGACGATGGTCTACGTCACCCATGACCAGCTCGAGGCGATGACGATGGCCGACCGCATCGCGGTGATGGACCACGGCGAGCTGCTGCAGGTCGGATCGCCTCTCGAGGTCTACAACGCACCGGCCAACACCTTCGTGGCGCGCTTCATCGGCTCGCCGGGGATGAACCTTCTGACCGGCCGGCTGGTCGAGACCGACCGCGGCCTCGCGGTGGATCTGGGCGAACCGGGGATCTCGCCGCCCCTGCCCGCGCCGCTCGCCGCAGCCGCCCGCGCCCATCCCCGGCGCGAGGTGATCTACGGCTTCCGGCCCGAGCAGGTGCATCTGACCGACGAAGGCTCGGCGCTGCGGCTGCCGCTGTTTCTGGCCGAGCGGATCGGAGCGCGCACGATCGTGCATCTTGGCAGCACCGAGGACACGGTGCGCGCCGTCTTCCAGGGCAACCCCGCCCTGCCCGAAGGCGTGCTGTCCTTTGCCCCCGACCAGGCCGGCGTACGGCTCTTCGACGCCGAGGACGGGGCCGCCATCAGGACGAGCTGAACCATGGCCGAGATCGCCTTCGTCAACGTCACCAAGCGCTACGGCAACACGGTTGCCGTGGACGGCGCCAGCTTCACCGTGGCCGACAACGAGTTCTTCTGTCTGTTCGGGCCGCCGCTCTGCGGCAAGACGACGATCCTCCGGCTGATCCTCGGGCTCGAGACGCCGGATTCGGGCGAGATCCTCATCGACGACCGCCCCGTCACCCACGTCGGGCCGGCCGAGCGCAACATCGCGATGGTGTTCCAGAACCTGGCGCTCTTTCCGCACATGACGGCCGAGCAGAACATCCGCTTTCCGCTCGTCGAGCGGCGGGTCCCCGAGGCGCGGATCCGCGAGCGCCTTGCCCATGCCGCGGCCAAGCTCCACATCGGGCATATCCTGCACAAGCACCCCGCGCAGCTCTCGGGGGGAGAGCGGCAGCGCGTGGCCATCGCCCGCGCGCTGGTGCGCGACCCGATCGCGTTCCTGATGGACGATCCGATCTCGGCGCTCGATGCGCGGCTGCGCGAGGAGGCGCGGGTCGAGCTCAAGCGGCTCCAGCGCGAGGCGGGGCGGACGCTGATCTACGTCACCCACGACCAGGAAGAGGCGATGAGCGTCGCCGACCGCATGGCCATCCTCGATCACGGGCGGATCCGCCAGATCGGGGCGCCGGTTGCGCTGTACGATCGGCCGAACAGCGCCTATGTCGCCCAGCTGCTGGGGAGCCCGCCCATCAACCTTCTCCCGCCCGGACTGCTGCCCGGAGCGCGGGCGGATGCGGTGCAGGTGGGGATCCGCCCCGAGGATGTGGAGGTCCGCCCCGGTGCAGGCGCGCGGGTGACCGGGGTGGAGCCGCTCGGCGGCTACACGGTGCTGACGATCGAGGCGCAGGGCGCAAGTCTGCGCGCGATGCTGCGCGGCCAGCCCGCCTATGCCCCGGGCCAGAGCATCGCGATCGGCGCGGCGCCGGAGCGGATGCATTTCTTCGGCCCCGAAGGGGAGCGGCTGGCCAGTTGAGACGAGAGGAGGAGCGGATGAGCGCCACTGACGATTTCGTGCCCGACCCGCCGGTGCGGACGAACAGCCTGCGCATAGGGGCGATCGGCGCCGGCATGATCATGGCCGAATGCCACCTTGCGGCCTACCGGCAGGCGGGCTTCCCGGTGGCGGCGATCGCGAGCCGCACCCGCTCGCGGGCGGAGGGCGTGGCCGCCCGCTGGGGCATTCCCAAGGTGCATGACACGCCCGAGGCGCTGATCGCCGACCCCGAGATCGAGATCCTCGACATCGCCTATCCCCCCGACCAGCAGCCGGCGCTGATCCGCGCCGCGCTCGCCCAGCCGCACATCAGGGGGATCCTCGCGCAGAAGCCGCTCTCGCTCACGCTGGCAGAGGCGATCGCGCTGCGCGATGCGGCGGCGGCGGCGGGGAAGATCCTCAGCGTCAACCAGAACATGCGCTACGACCAGTCGATGCGCGTGCTCAAGCAGATCCTCGACCGCGGCGATCTCGGCGAGATCGTCTTCGCCCAGATCGACATGCACGCGATCCCGCACTGGCAGGACTTCCTCAAGGCTTACGACCGGCTCACGCTGTCGAACATGTCGGTGCACCACCTCGATGTGCTGCGCTTCCTCTTCGGCGATCCGGTCGAGATCACCACCCAGTGCCGGACCGACCCGCGCACGACCTTCCCCCACCGCGACGGCATCACCGTCTCCACCCTGCGCTTCCCCTCGGGGCTGCTCGCGGTGAGCCTCGAAGATGTCTGGTCCGGCCCGCGCGAGCCGGGCTATGCCGACGACCAGCACATCACCTGGCGCGTGGACGGCACGAAGGGCGTGGCCAAGGGCACGATCGGCTGGCCGACCGGCGTGCCCTCGACGCTGACGTTTGCGAGCACCGTCTCCACGGGCGGGGCATGGGTCAGCCCGAAGTGGGACACGATGTGGTTCCCGCATGCCTTCATCGGTGTGATGGAGCAGCTCCAGCATGCCGTCGCCACCGGCACCGAACCCGCGCTCACCGTTGCCGACAACGTCAGGACCGTCGCCCTCGTCGAAGCGGGCTACCGCTCCATCGCCGAGGGGCGCACCGTCAAACTGTCCGACATCGCAATCAACTGAAGGGAGGAGACCCCCATGTTCCAGACCGGCATCTTCACCGGCTACTTCCCGTACGGACTCGACGAGGTGGCCCGCCGCATCCGCAGCCACGGCTTCAACACCGTGCAGCTCGACCTCCATTTCAAGGACATCGACCTGTCCTTCGGCCAGATCACCAAGGAGAAGGCCAAGCGGGTGCGCGACACCTTCCGCAACCACGACCTGCCGATCTGCTGCATCTCGGGCTACACGAACTTCATCCACCCCGACCTCGACAAGCGCAAGGCGAACATGGAGCGGCTGAAGGAGATCATCCGCTGGGCGCGGGAGTTCGGCTCGCCCTACGTCATCTCGGAGACGGGGACGTTCAACACCGAGTCCGAATGGATGAGCGACCCGAAGAACAAGACCGAGGAGGGCTTCGAGATCTGTGCCAAGCAGATCCGGGAGCTCGTGCAGACCGCCTATGACCACGGCGCGGTCTTCTGCCTCGAGACCTATGTCAACAACGTCGTCGGCAGCGTCGAGGAGACGGTGCGCATGTTCGCCGCCGTGGACCACCCAAGCCTGGGGCTGCTGATGGATCCGACGAACTATTTCGAGGATCACAACATCGACAACATGGATGGCGTGATCAACCAAGTCTTCGACACGCTCCAGGACAAGATCAAGATCGCGCATGCCAAGGATGTCGCGCGGTCGGCGGACACGTCCGAGAAGCACGCCGACATCGGCGACGAGGACGCGCTGTCAAGCCACACCTTCCGCGGCGTGGGCAACATCGTGCTCGATGCGCCGGGGATGGGGGTGCTCAACTACGACCTCTACCTCAGGCGGCTGTCCGAGAAGCACCCGAACATCCCGATCATCATCGAGCATCTCGACGAGGCCGACGTGCCGCGGTCGAAGAAATTCCTCGAGGACAAGATGCGCGCCCAGGGTGTCTGAGAAACCAGCAGAAAGTGGGAACCGCAAGATGAAGCAACGTCGTATCCTCGGCCTCGCCCTCGCTGCGCTCGCTTCGCCCGTGATCGCGCAGGCCCAGACCTTCTACATCCTCAGCCACGGCGGCCCGTCCGACCCGTTCTGGGTGGACTGGAACGCGGGCGTGACCAAAGCCTGCGCGGAGCTCTCGGTGACCTGCAACGTCTCCTTCTCAAACGGCGACTTCGCCGCGCAGAAGGAGGCCTTCAACGCCGCGATCGCGGCGCGGGCGGATGGCATCGCCACCACCGCGGCCCAGCCGGGTCTGTGGGTGGAGGAGGTTCCCGCCGCGGCCGCCGACGGCATCCCGGTGGTGTTCTACAACACCGACGACAGCGCGATCCCGCGCCTGGCCTATGTCGGGGCCGATCTCAACGCCGTCGGGCGGATGTGGGCGCAGTATCTGGTCGATCACGGCCACGTGAAGGCGGGCGACACCGTCTTCATGCCGGTCGAGGTGCCCGGTGCCTCCTACCAGGTGCTCGAGACCGAGGGCATCGCCTCGGTCTTCGACCCGCTCGGGATCAAGTACGAGATCCTCGACTGCGGCGTCGATCCGGCGGGCGTGATCGCGCGGATGGCGGACTATCTGACCGCCAACAGCCCCGCGGCGATCATCGGGCTGGGCGATATGGTGACGGCCTCGGTCCGGCCGGTCATGGAGCAGCTCGGCATCGCTCCGGGCGAGATCCCGGCGGTCGGCTGGGGCAACTCGAACGAAACCGCGTCGGCGGTGCGCGACGGCTATGTGCGTGCCGCCGCCTGGCAATTCCCCTCCGCCCAGGGGTTCATGCCGGTCGCACTCCTCAAGCTTGCCGCCGACGGCGAGCCGATCGGCTACGACATCATCACGCTCAGCCTCTACACCGCCGACACGGTCGGGCCGATCCTCGACCACTACGCGAAGTAGGGGCGGAGGGCGCGCCCCGGGGACCCGCTCCCCCCCCCGGGGCGCGCCCGATCCGGAGAGACCATGACGGCAACGACAAGCACCGGAGAAAGCATGACGGCAACGGCAAGCAGGGCGCCTTCTCCGCCGGTCGCCCTGCTGCGGAGGCCGCAGATCGCCTCGCTCGTCATCCTGCTGCTGGTACTGGTCGGGTTCGGGCTGGCAAGCCCGACCTTCTATTCGCCGCGCAACGTGGGCAACATGCTGGCCTTCATGCCCGAGCTCGGCCTCATCGCGCTCGGCATGTGCCTGCTGCTGACGGCGGGAGAGTTCGATCTCTCGGTGGGGGCCGTGTTCGGCTTCGTCCCCTGTGTGGTCTTCATCCTCGCCCAGGGCGGCACGATGGGCATCGGCGCTGCGATCCTCGTCGGGACGGCGCTAGCGCTTGCGATCGGGCTCGTGAACGGCCTGCTCGTGGTCAAGATCGGCATCTCTTCCTTCCTCGTCACGCTGGCGACGATGCTGATGGTGCGCGGGGCCGCGCTCTACGTGACCCAGGGCTTCCCGCTCGACAGCTGGCGCGCGCCCTCGACAGTCGTCACCCTGCTCGCGGGATCCTTCGAGATCGGGGGCTTGCGCGTCTATGCCTCGCTGATCTGGTTCGCGGCACTCACGCTGCTTGCGGCCTACATCCTGAATCTCTCCAAGCTCGGCAACTGGATCTCGGCGATCGGATCGAACCGCGCCGCGGCGGTGGCGCGCGGCGTGCCGGTGGATGCCGTCAAGATCGGCCTCTTCATGGCCGTCTCGGCACTGGCGGCACTCGCCGGGCTGATCTCGGCCTTCCGCATCTCCAATGCCTCGCCGGTTGCGGGCACGAACTACGAGCTCGAAGTGATCGCCATGGTCGTCGTCGGCGGCACCGCGCTGACGGGTGGCTACGGCACGATCCTCGGCACGATCGTGGGCGTGATGCTGCTGCGGGCGATCCGCAACGGGATCATCATGATCGGGGTGCCGGGGCTCGCCTACACGATCTTCGTCGGCGGGATCATCCTGGTGATGCTGATCGTTCATGCCGCGCTGCGGCGCGCGGGAGGACAGGGATGACGCCGGTCCTCGAGGTCGAGAACCTCTCGAAGAGCTTCGGCAACGTCCAGGCGCTGCGCAGCGCCTCGCTGTCGGTGGCGCCGGGCGAGGTGGTGGCGCTGCTCGGCGACAACGGCGCGGGGAAGTCCACCCTCATCAAGTGCATCTCGGGCGTGCACCGGCCGGACGCCGGGCTGATCCGGATCGACGGCCGGACGGTGGCGATCCGCACGCCGCGCGAGGCGATCGACGCCGGGATCGAGACGATCCATCAGGATTCCTCGCTCGCCGCCGATCTCTCGATCGCGCGCAATCTCTTTCTCGGGCGCGAGCCCACGCGGCTGTCCTGGCTCGGGGCGCTCGCGCCGATGGACCGCGGCGCGATGCAGGCATCGGCGCGCACGCTGCTCGCGCGCGTGGGGATCAGGCGGGCGCTCGCGCCCGCGACTCCGGTCAGCGCGCTTTCCGGCGGCGAGCGGCAGTCGATCGCCATCTCGCGCGCAATGCAGTTCGCCGCCCGGCTGATCATCCTCGACGAGCCGACGAACAACCTCGGCGTCGAGGAGACGCGCGGCGTGCTGCGCTTCATCCGCGAGATGCGGGAAGGGGGCCATTCGCTGCTTGTCATCACCCACAACGTGCATCACGTGCTCGCCGTCGCGGACCGCTTCGTGGTGATGCGGCGCGGCGAGGTGGTGGCAGAGGGCGCGGTGGCGGGCTCGGATGTGCTCGGCATCGAGAGCCTGATCATGGGCGTGGATCTGAAGGCGGGGGCCGAGGCATGACGGAGCTCTACGGGCGGCGGCTGACGCGGGCCGAGATCGCCGCGCATGCGGGGGCGATGGCGCAGTTCGGCGGCGTCCGGCTGATGACGCTTGCCGACGGCGCCGAGCGCGGAGTTCGGATGCTCGAGTTCCGGACCGGCTCCGGCCTGCGCTTCACCGTAGCCGTGGACCGCGCCTTCGACATCGCCGAGGTCGAGCACGCCGGCCGCGCCGTGGGCTGGCATTCGCCCACCGGCTTCCGCCACCCGGCCTTCTTCGACTACGAGGGCGAGGACGGCCTCGGGCCCATGCGCTCGTTCTCGGGCTTTCTCGTCACCTGCGGGCTCGATCACACCCTCGGCGGCGAGGAGGTCGATGCCGCCGGCTACAACTACCCCCGCCGCCATTCGGTGCGGCACGGCCTGCACGGGCGCCTGCCGGGCACGCCCGCGCGGCTTGCGGGCTATGGCGAGCGCTGGGAGGGCGATCGCTGCATCCTCTGGGCCGAGGGTGTCGTGGTGCAGGCCGCGATGTTCGGCGAGGTGCTGCATCTCCACCGGCGGATCGAGGCCGACCTCGGCGGCAACGAGATCCGGCTCTTCGACCGGGTCGTCAATGCCGGGCCGACCGAGGCACCGCACATGCTCCTCTATCATATCAACATCGGTCATCCGGTGCTCGACGAGGGCGCGCGCTATCTCGCCCCGGTCCGGCAGGTGCTCTGGGCCTCGCATGCGGCGGCCTACCGCGCGCAGGAGACGGGCTATCGCGTGATGCGCGCGCCGCAGGAGCGCTTCGCCGAGCAGGTGTGGGAGCACGAGATGGCCGCCGACGCCGCGGGCGAGGTGACGGTCGCGCTCGTCAACGACCGCATCGGCCTCGGCATCGCCGTGTCCTCGCGGCAGGTGGAGCTACCTTGCGCCTATCAGTGGCAGAACCTGCAGGGGCGGCAGTATGTGCTCGGGATAGAGCCTGCGACACATCACGTGCTGGGCGACCGCGCCGCACGCGAGCGCGGCGAGATGCTCTGGCTTGCCCCCGACGAGGAGCGACCCTACCGGCTGCGCTTCCACATCCTCGACGGGGCGGATGCGATCAGCCGGGCCGAGGCCGCGATCCGCGCCGTCTGCGCCCAGCCCGAGGAAGATTTCCCCGAGCCGTCGAACCGCTTCCCGCCGCTGACCGGACCGGGGCGACGATGAGGGACCGCCCGATCATTGCCCCCGCGCTGGCGGCGGGCGCCTGGAAGAAAACGGAGTAGAGACGATGGTAGCCATTCCCGACCCCCAGCTGCGCGACTACTCGCTGACGGGCCGTGACACGATCCGGGCAAAGGAGACCGGCCTTGCCAACGCCGAGTGGTATCACACCGAGGTGCCGCGCAAGGTCATGAAGGAGCTGATGAAGCGCCGCGACGGGCCGGCGATCCGCGACACGCTGATCTGGTTCGCGCTGCTCGGCGGCTCGGCCTGGGGCGGCATCGCCTTCTGGGGAACCTGGTGGGCGGTGCCCTTCTGGTTCGTCTACGGGGTGATGTACGGCTCGGTCTGCGACTCGCGCTGGCACGAATGCGGCCACGGCACCGCCTTCCGCACGCAGTGGATGAACGATGTGATCTATCACATCGCCTCGTTCATGGTCGTGCGCAACCCGGTCAGCTGGCGCTGGAGCCATGCCCGCCACCACACCGACACGATCATCGTCGGCCGCGACCCCGAGATCGCCTGCATGCGCCCCCCCCGGCTGTTCCGGCTGCTGATGTCCTATGCCGGCGTGCTCGACATGATCGACAGCATCCGCACGCTTCTGCGCAACGCCGCCGGGCGGCTCTCGGCGGGCGAGAAGGACTACATCCCCGAAAGCGAATGGGGCAAGGCGATCCTCGCCGCGCGCGTCCATGTCGCAATCTACGCCATGACGGCGGCGGCGGCGGCGGGGATGTTCGCCGGCGGCATGGGCTGGGCCTCGACGATCCCCCTCCTGCTCATCGGCGGGCCGCGGATCTACGGCTGCTGGCACATGCTGATGACCGGGCTGATCCAGCACTGCGGCCTGGCCGAGAACGTCATCGACCACCGGCTGAACAGCCGGACCGTCTACATGAACCCGATCAGCCGCTGGATCTACTGGAACATGAACTACCACGTCGAGCACCACATGTTCCCGATGGTGCCCTATCACGCGCTGCCGAAGCTGCACGAGGTGGTCAAGCACGACATGCCACCTGCCAACCCCTCGATCTGGGATGCCTACCGCGAGGCGATCCCGGCGGTGCTGCGCCAGGCGCGCGATCCCGGCTACTCGTTCCGCAAGCCGCTGCCGCCCACGGCGCAGCCCTACAAGGAGGTGCCGACCCGTGGCTGAATGGGTGGATGTCTGCGCGCTCGACGAGCTCGATCCCGAGGACGTGATGCGCTTCGACCACGGCGGGCGGGTCTACGCCGTCTACCGAAGCGAGAACGGCACGCCCTACGCCACCGACGGGCTTTGCACGCATGAGCATGTCTGCCTCGCCGACGGACTTGTGCTCGGCGAGGAGATCGAATGCCCCAAGCACAACGGGCGGTTCAACATCCGCACCGGGGCCGCCTTGCGGGCGCCGGTCAGCGTGCCGCTGGCCACCTATCCGGCCCGCATCTCGGCGGGCCGGATCGAGATCCTGATCTGAGGCCGCACCCATGCCCCGCAAGCCGCCCACCGTCGCCGACCTGCGCGCCCTCAAGGGCAACCGGCAGCTCACCATGCTGCGGATCTTCACCCTCGAGGAGGCCGCCGCCGCCGAGGAGGCGGGGATCGACATTGTCTCGGCCCCCTTCGAGCTCGTCGGCCACCCGCGCTATCGCGAGGTTGCGCCGGGCCTGTTCTCGATGACCGGGGTCGATCACCGCGAGGCGGGCACGCGCGAGGACTACCTGCGCTTCGCCGGCCGGGCGCTGATGGCCGGGGCGGATGCGCTCTACTGCTCGGGCGGGATCGAGACCGTGCGTTTCCTCGCCGCCGAGCACATCCCGGTCGTCGGTCATGTCGGCCTCGTGCCCAGCCGCTGCACCTGGACGGGTGGCTTCCGCGCGGTGGGCAAGACCGCGGAACAGGCGCTGCGGCTCTACGAGGAATGTCTCGCCTACGAGGAGGCCGGCGCCTTCGCCGTGGAGATCGAGGTCGTGCCTGCCGAAGTCGCGGCCGAGATCTCTCGGCGGATGGAACGACTGCTGCTGTGGTCGATGGGCTCGGGGGCGGGCTGCGATGCGCAGTATCTCTTCGCGGTGGACATCCTCGGCGAGAACACCGGCCACATGCCCCGCCACTCCAAGGTCTACCGCGACTTCGCCGCCGAGTACGCGCGGCTGCAGCGCGAGCGGGTGGCGGCCTTCCGCGAATTCCGGCAGGATGTCGAGAGCGGCGCCTTCCCCGAGGAACGCTATCTCGTCGGCATGGATCCCGCCGAGCTCGCCCGCTTCCGCGATGCGCTCGAAACCGGTGCGAGTTCCGATATGAGGTCGGTCTGACAGCGGGTGCCGGGAACAGGTGGTGTCCTGCCCGCCGGTCGTCCCCCGGTCGCAACAGGCGTCCCGCGGGGGTGATGGGGGCCAGTGTCGGGCCGGACGAGCGCGGCGGGCGCGCGGTCCGCACCGCGCCTGGTCACGACGCCAACATCCGCCTCGTCGGCGGAATGATCCTCGAGCAAAATCATCCGCGGGCCATGCAATGCGCCCGCGACATGACGCCGGAAGACATCAGCCAGATGACCGATGGTCGCCGCGTCAGCCTGCCAGCCGTGGCCAGCCGATCATCCCGACCGAGCCGGAAAGGCCTGGCGACCAACGCCGTCAGCTACACCACGCCGCGGCACACGATCGCCGGGCAGCGCCGCGCCAGGCGCCGGGCAAAGCCTTCGGCAAGCTGGCCGATCATGGACACCCGGCGCGGATTGAGGTGGGCGCGCAAGTCCGTCCGAAGGGGCGCGGCGCCATCCGCCCCGGCCGCGCGCAGGGCGCGGGCGAGGCTGGCCATGTCCCGCACGCCCTTTGCGACCGGCGCGCCACCCGCACCCATCACGATCACCGCCGTTTGCGGAAATCCGATCCGGGTCAGGAAGGCCTGCGCTCCCTCCGTCGCGGCACCCCCGATCCGGTCGCAGGCCGGGGCATCGTCCGTCAGCGTCGCGATGATCTCGTGCCCGCTGCGGGCATCGTGCCACAGCAGCAGGTCGCGACCCCGCGGCAGGACGGGGATCACGGGATGGGGGCCATAGGCGCCCTCGCGGGCCGGGCCCACCGGAAGGCCGGTTGCGGCGATCGCCGCCAGCGCCTTGGCGCGGGCGGCCTCAACCATGGTGCCGACGCGCGGTACCGCGCCGGTGAAGGTGCCGAACCGGTCGGTGTCGAGGCCCTCGGGCACTGTCAGCGCGATGCCGAGGCGGGCGAGCGGCGGCGCGATGGCCGCCGCCTTGGCCCCTGCATCGTGCCGAGCGCCGCGCGTCCCGGCAGGGTCATGCTGCGCGGGCTGATGCGGGCGCCTGATCTTCCCACTCCAGCCCCGGGCGGTAGCGGGCGGCGATGCGGCCGTCCTCGAGCGCCAAGAGATGCAGCCAGCCGTTGTCGAAGAGCGCCCGCACACCGTCATGCCGCGCAAGGATGTCGGCGATCGCCGGGCGCGGGGCCTCGACCATCACCGACAGGCGCAGGGGGTCGTGCGCCGGCGCCGCGCCGTCGTGCAGGGTCTGCCAGGGCAGGCCCGCGCGCAGGGCGCCGCCGTTGCCCTCGA
>CALLWN010000116.1 GCA_938016505.1 uncultured Sphingomonadaceae bacterium | reverse complement strand
GCTGGTGGAAACGGCCGAAACCCGGATCCGCCTCGGCATCATCGCCTATGACGCGCTCGAGCGGATCAAGGCCGACCGCACCGACATGGCCGCGCGCGCCGACTTCGCCGCCCACCAGGCCCATCTCGGCTATGGCTATCTTCTGAAGCGCTTCGTCACCGACCCGCGCATGGCCGATGATGCCACCATCACGAAGGCCGCCTGGTCGACCGTGCCCAACGTGCCGGGCCTGTTCTGGACCTTCCGGCTGATGGCAGGCACCGGCTTCTTCCTCATCGCCTTCTTCGGCTTCGCCTTCTGGCTCGCGACCCGGCATGATTTCAGCCGCAGCTGGTTCCTGAAGCTTGCAGTCGGGATCATCCCGCTGCCCTGGCTCGCCTCGCAGGCCGGCTGGCTCACCGCCGAACTCGGCCGCCAGCCCTGGGTGGTGGAAGGCCAGCTGCCCACCTTCCTTGCCGTCTCGTCGATCACGCTTGCCCAGGTGTGGATGACGATCATCGGCTTCACCCTCCTCTATGGCCTCCTTGCCGTCGTGATGTTGCGGCTGATGCTGGCCGCGATCCGCAAGGGGCCCGAATCCGATCCGCGCTGGACCGTGCCCGACCGCCCGCGCAGCCTTCCGGCCGGCGACCGCCCGGCCTGGCAGCCGCTTCCGGCGGAGTGACTGCAATGCCCATCCCGCTCGACTATGAAACGCTCAGGGTCATCTGGTGGCTTCTCGTCGGCGTCCTCCTCATCGGCTTTGCGCTGACCGACGGGTTCGACCTCGGGGTGGCAGCGCTGCTGCCCTTCGTCGCCCGTACGGATGAGGAGCGCCGCCTCGTCATCAATTCGATCGGCGCCACCTGGGAGGGCAACCAGGTGTGGTTCATCCTCGGCGGGGGCGCCATCTTCGCCGCCTGGCCGCATGTCTACGCCATCAGCTTCTCCGGCTTCTATCTTGCCATGTTCGTCGTGCTGGTCGCGCTCATCCTCCGCCCGGTCGGCTTCAAATACCGCTCCAAGCGCCCTGACCGGGCCTGGCGCACCATGTGGGACTGGGCCCTGTTCGTCGGCGGGTTCGTGCCTGCGCTCGTGTTCGGGGTCGCGGTCGGCAATGTGCTCCTCGGCCTGCCGTTCCGGCTCGATTCCAACCTGCGCGCCGTCTATGAAGGCGGCCTCCTCGACCTGTTCTCGCCCTTCGCGCTCGTCGCCGGCCTGCTCTCGCTCGCCATGCTCGTTCTTCATGGCGCCGGCTGGCTCGCCATCAAGATCGAGGACGGCCCGGTCCAGGCCCGGGCCAAGCGCTGGGGCATCGGCGCTGCGCTCCTTTCGATCCTGCTGTTCGCCGTCGGCGGACTGTTCGTGGCTGAGGGCGGCCTCGGCTTCCGGCTCGAGGGCGCGGTCGATCCCAATGGCCCCTCCAACCCCTTCCTCACCACGGCGGTCGCTGCACCAGGCGCATGGCTCGACACCTATGCCCGCGCGCCCTGGACGCTGCTTGCCCCCATCCTCGGCTTTGCCGGGCCGCTGCTGGCGCTCGCCGGCATCTGGCGCCGCGCCGATCTCCCCGTATTCCTCGGCTCGTCGCTCGGCGCTTTCGGCATCATCGCAACCGCCGGCCTCTCGCTCTTCCCCTTCCTGCTGCCCTCGTCGCTCGATCCGGCCTCCTCGCTCACCGTCTGGAATGCGTCCTCCTCGCACCTGACGCTGTGGATCATGCTGCTGGTCACGGCCATCTTCCTGCCGCTGGTGCTGCTCTACACCGCGTGGGCGTTCCGAATCCTGTTCGGCCGGATTACCACCGCCGAGGTTCGCACCAACCCCGACTATTACTGAAAGGCTGGCCGCCATGTGGTATTTCGCCTGGATCCTCGGTGTCGGCCTCGCCGTCGGCTTCGCCATCCTGAACGGCCTCTGGCACGAGTATCAGGCCGGCGAGCGCGGCGAGGACTATTGACCCGCGCATTGACACCGGCCCCGCGCCCGGCTTGACCGGAGCGGATGACAGCCCCCGCCCCGCCCGGCCTCGCCGACCCGCTCAGCCTGCCGCGTGGCCCTGCGTGGAAGAACCGTCTCGCGCTCGCGCCGCTCACCAACATGCAGAGCAACCCTGACGGCACGCTCTCCGACGACGAGTTTCGCTGGCTCACGATGCGCGCGGCGGGCGGCTTTGCCCTCACCATGACCTGCGCCGCCCATGTCGAGGCGCGCGGCCAGGGCTTCCCCGGCCAGCTCGGGATCTGGTCGGACGTGCACCTCCCCGGGCTCACCCGGCTTGCCTCGGCGATCCACGCTGCCGGCTCGGTCGCCTGCGTCCAGCTCCAGCACAGCGGCCGCCGCGCCGACCCGAAGCTCACCGGAGAAACCCCGGTCTCGCCCTTCGCCTGCGCCGAAACCGGCGCGCGCGCGCTCACCACCGCCGAGATCGACTCCATCATCGCCGCCTTCGTCGCTGCGGCAGTCCGCGCCGAGGCCGCCGGCTTCGACGGGGTCGAGCTGCACGGCGCCCATGGCTATCTGCTCGCCGCCTTCCTCGACGCCGACAGCAACCTGCGCGACGATGGCTGGGGCGGCGACTTCGCCGGCCGCAGCCGAATCTTCGATGAGCTGGTGGCGGCAGTCCGTGCGGCCACCGGTCCCCGGTTCCAGCTCGGCGTCAGGCTCTCGCCCGAGCGGTTCGGGATTCGCCTTGCCGAGGCCCGCGCGCTCGCCGCTCGGCTGCTCGCCAGCGGCCAGCTCGACTGGCTCGACATGTCGCTCTGGGATGTGACCAAGGCGCCCGAGGAGCCGGCGTTCGCCGGTACCCGCCTCATCGACCATTTCACCGACCTCCCCCGCCATGGCGCAGCGCTTGGGGTGGCCGGCAAGATCATGTCGGCACGCCGCGCTGCCGACTGTCTCGCCGCCGGCGCCGATTTCGTGCTCATCGGCCGGGGCGCCATCCTCCACCATGATTTTGCCGCCCGCGCGCTCGCCGACCCCGGGTTCGCCGCCCGCCCAACGCCGGTCAGCCGCGCCGAGCTGGCCGCCGAGGGCTTGGGCCCGCCCTTTGTCGATTACATGGCAACCTGGAAGGGGTTTGTCGCCGCCTGAGGGTTCCAGAGCGGGTCGGCGGAGGGGATGGTGGGCGCGGCAAGGATTGAACTTGCGACCCCTGCGATGTCAACACAGTGCTCTACCACTGAGCTACGCGCCCACTGCGTCCCGCCGGGAAGGCGC
>CALLWN010000115.1 GCA_938016505.1 uncultured Sphingomonadaceae bacterium | reverse complement strand
TCCACGGCGTGATCGCGGCCGTCACCCCGACCGGCTGCTTCAGGACCAGGATCCGGCGGCCGGGCGTTGGGGTCGGGATGATGTCGCCATAGGCGCGTTTGCCTTCCTCGGCGAACCATTCGATGAAGCTTGCCGCATAGGCGATCTCGGCCCGGCTCTCGGCGAGCGGCTTGCCCTGTTCGGCGGTCATCAGGCGGGCGAGCGGCTCCTGCTCGGCCATGACGGCCTCGAACCAGCGCCGCAGCACGGCGCTCCTCGCCTTGGCGGTCTGGCTGGCCCAGGCCGGCATGGCCTCGGCCGCGGCGGCGATGGCGGCCCTGACCTCGGCCCGGGTGAGGCGGGGCACATGGGCAAGCGTCTCGCCGGTTGCCGGGTTGGTGACCGGGATTTCGTCGCGGGCGATGATCTCTCCGCCGACCGGAAGGGAGCCATGCTGACAGGCGGTCATTCGGCGGGCTTCTCCTGCGGTGCCTGTGCGGGTGCGTCTGCGGCTGGCTCGGCGCGGCCGCGCCCGGTGAGGCGGATGGCGATGATGGAAAGCTCGTAGAGGATGGTGAGCGGCACCGCGAGCAGCAGCTGGGAGACGACATCGGGCGGGGTGAAGATGGCGGCGATGACGAAGGCGATGACGATGGCGTAGCGGCGGCCCTTGACCAGCTGGTCAAGCGTGATGATCCCGGCGCGGGCAAGGAGCATGAGGAGGATGGGAAGGAGGAAGGCCGCGCCGAACGCGAACAGGAACTGCATGATGAAGGACAGATACTGGCCGACCGAGGGCAGCGCCTCCTGGGTGACTCCGCCCAGCTCGCCCTGGAAGCCGAGCAGGAAGCGGAGCGCGACCGGGACTGCGACAAAGTAGGCGAACGCCGCGCCCGTGGCGAAGAGGAAGGGCGTGGCGACGAGGAAGGGGAGGAGAGCGGCCTTCTCCTGCCGGTAGAGGCCCGGCGCCACGAACTGCCAGGCCTGGGTGGCGATGACCGGGAAGGCGAGCATGAGCGCGCCGAAGAAGCCGACGCGGACCTGGACGAAGAAGGCCTCGAACACCTGGGTGAAGATGACCCGGTCCTGCCCGGCGGCGACCAGCGGCTGGACGAGCACCGCGAAGATGGGCCGGGCGAAGGCGAAGCAGATGAGGAAGGCGACCAGCAGCGCTGCGACCGACCAGAGCAGGCGGGTGCGCAGCTCGACGAGGTGCGCGATGAGTGGCTGGGGGGTGTCGTCGATGTCGGAGAGCTTCACCGGGCTGGCTCCGCCCCCGGCGGTGCAGGGCTTGCCGGTGGGTCTGCGGGCGGCGCGCCAAGGCCGACGAGGGGCGGCTCACTGCCCTCTTCGGGGCCGGCGGTGCCGGGGTTCGCCCCTGCCGGCGCTTCGGCGGGCGCCTCGGCAGGCGCCTCGGCGGGGAAAGGCGGGGGTGGCGCGCCGAGGTCGGGGAGCGCGCCGGTCGCCGGTATCGCGGTTCCGGCCATGATGGCGGCGTTGTGGCGCTGCCACTCCTTCTCCATTTCCTCGAGCTCGGCCTGGCGCACCATCTCGTCGAAGCCGGCGCGGACGTGGCGGGTCATGGCGCGGGCCTTGCCGACCCATTTGCCGACCGTGCGCATTGCGACCGGCAGATCCTTCGGCCCGATGACCAGCAGGGCCACGGCCGCGACGAGCAGGAGCTCGGACCAGCCGAGATCGAACATGGATCAGCCCTGGCGGCTGGGGTCGGTCGCGGGTGTCGTCGGGGCGACGGCGGGGTCGGCCTTGAGCTGCGCGGGGATTTGCGGCGCCGGCGGCGCTGCGGGCGTCACCGGAGTGTCATCGTCGTTCAGACCCTTGCGGAACGCCTTGATGCCCTTGGCGACGTCGCCCATCATCTCCGAGATCCGGCCGCGGCCGAAGAGGAGGAGGACGAGGATCCCGACGACGATCCAGTGCCAGATGCTGAAGCTGCCCATGTGGTTCTCCGTGGGGCGGGTCGCGCCCGAACAGGTCGTATCTAGGTGTCGGGAGCCGATTCGGCCAGTGTGGCGGGTGCGTGCGAAGGCGCATCGGGCGGAAGCGGCTCGAGAAGCCCTGCGGCCCTGAGTTCGGCCAGGCCGGGCAGGTCGCGGCGCGAGGCGAGGCCGAAATGGGCGAGGAAGGCGGGGGTGGTGGCGTACTGGAGCGGCCGGCCCGGGGCCTCGCGGCGGCCGGCGGGGCGGATGAGCTCGGCCTCGAGCAGCGTATCGAGCGTGCCGCGGGCGATCTGCACGCCGCGGATCGCCTCGATCTCGGCGCGGGTTGCCGGCTCGTGGTAGGCGATGATGGCGAGCGTCTCGAGTGCTGCGCGGTTGAGCTTCCTGGGCGCCTCGCGCACGGCAGTGAGCACGGCGGCGCAATCGGGCGCAGTCTGGAAATGCCAGCGGCCGCCGCGCGCGACGAGGTTGATGCCGCGCGGGGCATAGTCGGCCTGGAGCTTTGCCAGCGCAGCGCCGAGATCGCCTTCGCCGGCGTAGGCGCGGATGTCGGCGGGTGCGAGCGGCTCGGCAGCGGCGAACAGCACCGCCTCCACCCGGCGAGCGTAGGTGTCGGCGCCGGATGCCTCCGGCGCGCTCGGTCCCTCCCCGTCAGTCGACATCCTCGACCTCGACCTTCTCGCCGGTGACGCGCTGGGAGAGCGCTGCGGCGATGAAGGGGTCGATCGCGCCGTCGAGCACCTCGTCGGGGGAGGTGGAGGTGACTCCGGTCCGAAGGT
>CALLWN010000114.1 GCA_938016505.1 uncultured Sphingomonadaceae bacterium | reverse complement strand
AGCGCTCGGCAACTCGCTCGCCATCGCCGCGCTGGCCACCGCGCTCAGCCTCCTCTTGGGCACGCTCGCCGCGCTCGCGCTGTGGCGGTTCCGCTTCCCCGGCCTCGGCCTCGTCGCGGCCGCCTTCACCCTTCCCATCGTCGTCCCCGAAATCTGCATGGGGGTCGCCATGCTCATCTTCTTCGCCCGCATCCTCCCCTGGCCCGCCGGCCTCGGCTGGCCGCTCAATCTCGGCCCCATCGTCATCGCCCATGTCGCCTTCATCTTCCCCTTCGTCGCCATCGTCGTGCGCGCCCGCCTCGCCAGCTTCAACCGCGAGGCCGAGGAAGCCGCCCGCGACCTCGGCGCCGGCCCGTGGCGCGCCCTCGTCGACATCGTCATCCCCCACCTCCGCCCCAGCCTCGTCGCCGGCGCGCTGCTCGCCTTCACCCTCTCCCTCGACGATTTCGTCATCACCTTCTTCACCGCCGGGCCCGACACCGTCACCTTCCCGGTCAAGGTCTATTCCATGGTCCGCTTCGGCGTGACGCCCGAGGTCAACGCCATCTCGACCGTCCTCCTCCTCCTCACCATCGCGCTGACAGCCGTGGCACTGCGGGTCCAGGCCATCGCCGGCGAGAAGCTCGCGCCACAATGACCCACCCCATCATCGAGGTCCGCCATGTCACCCGGCGCTTCGGCCCCGTCACTGCGGTCGACGACGTCTCGCTCACCATCGCCGAGGGCGAGTTCTTCGCCCTCCTCGGCCCCTCGGGCTGCGGCAAGACCACCCTGCTGCGGATGCTCGCCGGCTTCGAAACCCCCACCAGGGGCCAGATCCTCATCGACGGCCGCGACTACACCCGCACCCCCCCCAACCGCCGCCCGGTCAACATGGTGTTCCAGTCCTACGCCGTCTTCCCCCACATGAGCGTCGCCGACAACATCGCCTACGGCCTCCGGATGGACCGCGTCCCGGCCGGCGAGCGCCGCGACCGGGTCGCCGAGGCGCTCGCCCTCGTCCAGCTCGACGGGCTCGGCGACCGCCGCCCCGACCAGCTCTCCGGCGGCCAGCGCCAGCGCGTCGCCTTGGCACGCGCGCTGGTCAAGCGCCCCCGCGTCGTCCTCCTCGATGAACCCCTCTCCGCGCTCGACGCCAAGCTCCGCGAGGAACTCCGCTTCGAACTCTCCCGCCTCCAGGACCGGGTCGGAATCACCTTCGTCATGGTCACCCACGACCAGGACGAGGCGCTCGCGCTCGCCACCCGCTGCGCCGTCATGCACAAGGGCTCGCTCCTCCAGGTCGCAACCCCGGCCGACCTCTACGAGTTCCCGAGCTCCCGGCTCGTTGCCGACTTCATCGGCTCGGTGAACCTGTTCGAGGGCCGGGTCCAGGCCGACGAGAGCGACCACGCCATCATCGACCTGCCCGAGGCCGGGATCACCGCCTGGCTCGACCATGGCACCGGCGCCTCCGGAACGGTCCAGCTCTGGCTCGCCATCCGGCCCGAGAAGATGGAGCTCCACAAGCGGGGCAACGGCCATGCCCCGCCGGTCATGGAAGGCACGCCGGAAGGCTACAACGTCGTCGCCGGCACCATCACCGACATCGCCTATCTCGGCTCGGAATCGGTCTACCAGGTCCGGCTCGAAACCGGCCGGATGGTGCGCGTCATCCGCCCCAACCTCACCCGCTGGGACCAGGAGGATTTCAGCTGGGACGAACCGGTCTGGCTCGGCTGGCACGCCGAGGCCGCCGCGGTCCTCCTCCAGTGACCGGCCCGGCATGAACGGCCCGCAATGACCCTCCCCCCGTCCGCCTTCACTCCAGTTCCCGGCGGCGCGATCCACGCCCGCCACTGGCCCGCCCCGCACGCCAGCGAAGGCTCCCCCCACGCCAGCGAAGGCTCCCCGCACGCCAGCGGGGGCTCCCCGCCGCTGGTGTTGGTCCACGCCACCGGCATGAACGGCGCCACCTACATCCCCCTGCTCGCCCCGCTCGCCGCCAACCCGGCCCGCGCCTTCGCCATCCATCTGCCCGACATGCGCGGCCATGGCCGGACCCGCCTGCCGGCCACGCCGGGCGACATCCCGGTCGACTGGGTCCCCTACCGCGCCGATCTCGCCGCCTTCCTCGCCGCCATCTCCCCCGGCCGCCCGGTCCGGCTCGCCGGCCACAGCTTCGGCGCGACGGTTGCCGCCGAGCTCGCCGCCGAACGGCCCGATCTCGCCGAGGCGCTCCTCCTCCTCGACCCCGCCTTCATCCCCTTCGCCCAGGCCGCGGCCTACGCGGCCCTGCGCGCCGGCGGCGCCGATCCGCCCAACCCCATGGCCGATGGCGCCGCCCGCCGCCGCCCCGGCTTCGCCAGCCGCGCCGAGGCCCGCGCCCGCCTCCACCAGCGCGGCGTGTTCGCCGGCTGGCCCGACGCAGCGCTCGACGCCCATCTCGAAGACGGCATCGCCGAAGACGGCCGCCTCGCCTGCACCCCCGGCTGGGAGGCCACCAGCTTCCGCGGGGTCTCGACCACGCTCGAGGCCAGCCTCGCCAGGCTCGAAACCCCCTTCACCCTGCTCGCCGCCGCCGAGGGTTCGACCGTCACGCCAGAGGATTTCGCCCGCTTCGCCGCCCACCCCGCCTGCCGCCACGCCGCACGCATCGAAGGCGGCCACTTCTTCCCCGTCACCAGCGCACCGGCGGTCCGCCCCCACCTCGAAGCCCTCACCGGCCTCGGCTAGGCTGTTCCCTCCGGTCGGCGCGCCGAGAGGAACATGAGCTCGAGCGTCACCGTCACCTTGCCGTCGGCCTCGGCGCCGCGCGCAAACGCCGCCTCGGCCGCCGCCCAGCGCCCGCGCGTCATCGGCACCCGGCTGCGCGCCGCAAGCCAGCCGGTCTCCCCCATCGCCCGGGCCTCGCGTGCCAGCGTCACCAGGTCGGGGTAGCGGGCCCGCACGTCCACCACCTCGGCCACCGGGTCGGCGAACCCAGCCCGCTGCAACAGCCCGGCGCCCTCGGCCGGGTCCACCGTCGGCCCTACCCGCGCCGCCACCCCGCCATGGGCCATGTCGGCCTCCATGAACGCCGCGCGCACCTGCGGCAGCGCAATCCCGGCCGGAAACACCGCAAGATAGCGCCCCCCGGGCCGCAGCGCCCGGCGCGCCAGAACCAGCGCGCCCGGCAGGTCATTCACCCCGTGCAGCAGCATCACCGAGCGGATCCGGGCCAGCGTGCCATCGCCGAACGGCAGCGCATCCTCCTCGCACACCAGGCGCATGCCCGCCGCCGGCAGCCGCGCTGCGGCCGGGTCGGCGGCGATGTGCCCGGCCGGCGTGAACGGCCCGGCGCCAAGCGTCAGCACCGGCCCCTCCGGCCCCGCCGGCAGCAGCGCCTCGCGCGCGGCCAGCTCCTCGGCGGCATGGGCGAGCAGGAAGTCCGCGCCGGCCAGCGGCCGCCGGGCCCGGGCGCGCCGCCTCAGCGCCGCCTCGAACGGCCCCGCCCTTCCGTCGCCCCGGTCCATGCGCTAGCCTTCCGCCATGGCAGCCATGCTTGCCCCCGTTCCCCGCGCGCTCAAGGCCGCCACCTCCGCCTTTCTCGACGTGCTGATGCCGCCGGCCTGTGTCGCCTGCAAGGCCCCGGTCGCCACCCCCAACGGCCTGTGCGCCGGCTGTTTTGCAACGCTGCCCGCGCTCCCCCACCCGCTTTGCACGGGCTGCGGCGTGCCGCTGCCGGTCCGCGCCGCGGTCGAGACCCTCTGCCCCGACTGCCGGGCAGCGCCATTCCCCTTCGCCTCGGCGCTGGCCCCCTTCGCCTACAGCGGCCCGGCCCAGACCCTGGTGCTCCGCCTGAAGTCGGGCGGCGATGCGCTGGCCCCGCTCATGGCCCGCCTGATGCGCCAGGCCGGGCCGCTGCCCGCAGGCGCCACCCTCGTCCCGGTCCCGCTCCACCGCTGGCGCCTGCTGAAGCGCGGCTACAACCAGTCCGCGCTCCTCGCCGCAGCACTCGCCCGCCACGCCGGCCACCCCCACGCCCCCGAGCTCTTGGTGCGCACCCGCCCGACCCCGCCCTCGCGCGGCCTCGGCCGCGAGGCGCGCGCCGCCAATGTGGCAGACGCCTTCGCCGTCCCGCCCTCGCAGCGCGGCCGCGTCGCAGGCGCCACCCTCGTCCTCGTCGATGACGTGCTCACAACCGGCGCGACCGCCGCCGCCTGCGCGCAGGCCCTGCTTGCCGCCGGCGCGGCGACCGTCCATGTCCGCACCTTCGCGCGGGTTGTGCGCGAGGCCGCGCAACCCTGGCTCCATCCCACCCGTCAAGGAAGTACCTGATGGCAAAGGTCGAAATCTACACCAAGCTGCTCTGCCCCTACTGCAGCCGGGCGAAGTCCGTG
>CALLWN010000113.1 GCA_938016505.1 uncultured Sphingomonadaceae bacterium | reverse complement strand
GGCCGTGGAGCGCGTGGCCGAACTCGTGGAACAGGGTGTCGGCGTCGTCGAGCGAGAGCAGCGCCGGCTGGCCGGCGGCGGGGACGACATAGTTGCAGTTGTTGACGACGATGGGGGTGGCGCCCGTCATGCCGTCCTGGCCGCGGATCTCGTTCATCCACGCGCCGGGGCGCTTGGTGGGCCGGGTGAACCAGTCGGCGTAGAAGAGGCCGACATGGCGGCCGTCAGCCTCCTTCACCTCGAACACGCGCACGCCTTCGGCATAGCCCGGAATGTCGGGGCGCGGGGTGACCTTGAGGCCGAACAGCCGGTCGGTGGTGTGCCAGAGCGCCTCGACCATGCCCTCGAGCGGGAGGTACTGCTTCAACTGGCCCTCGTCGAAGGCGAAGCGCTGCTGGCGCAGCTTCTCGGCGTAGAAGCGCCAGTCCCAGGGCTCGATGCGGTTGAGACCGTCGGCGGCGGCGAGTTTCAGGAGATCGGCCTCCTCGTCGCGGGCGCGGGCGAGGCCTGCCTCGAGCACGGCGCGGGAGAGCGCGACCGCGGCGGCGGGTGTCTTGGCCATGCTGGTTTCGAGCGCATAGTCGGCGTAGCTTGGGAAGCCGAGCAGCTTCGCGCGCTCGAGGCGGAGCAGAAGCGTCTCGCGGATGAGGGCGTTGGTATCGTTGGCGTTGCCATTGTCGCCGCGCATGACGAAGGCGCGCCAGACCTTTTCGCGCGCGGCGCGGTTGGTGGCAAGCGTCAGGAAGGGTTCGACATCGGAGCGGGTCGAGGCGACGAGATAGCCGCTCTGCCCTCGCGCCTTCGCCGCAGCTGCAGCGGCGGCCTTGGCGTCGGCCGGCAGGCCGTCCATCTCGGCCTCGGTGAGGAGAAGGTCGGCGGCCTTCTGGTCGGCGACGAGCCTCTGGGCGAATGCGACTCCGAGCGTGGACAGGCGCTCGTCGATGGCGGCGATGCGCTGGCGCTCGGCATCCCCGAGCGCTGCGCCGGCGCGGACGAAGTTGCGGTGGGTGACTTCGAGCAGGCGGGCCTGCTCGGGGGTGAGACGGAGCCGGTCGCGGCGGTCGTGGAGGGCCTTGACCCGGCTCCAGAGCCGCTGGTCGAGATAGGTCTCGGAGCGGAAGCGGGCGAGCCTCGGCTGCACCTCCTTCTCGATCGCCTGGATTTCGGGGGTGCCGTCGGCGCCGGTGACGGTGAAGAAGACGGCGGTGACGCGGGCGAGCGGCCGCGACGCGCGCTCCATCGCCTCGATGGTGTTGGCGAAGCTGGGGCGGGCGCGGCTGGTCGCGATGGCGTCGAGCGCCTTGCGGGTTTCGGCCATGGCGGCCTCGATGGCGGGGAGATAATGTTCGGGACGGATCCGGTCGTAGGGCGGAGCGCCGAACGGGAGCGCCCATTCGCCGACGAGCGGGTTGGCGGCGGGCGCGGCGGCCTCGGCAGTTGCAGCCGGCGCGGCGCCGGCGGTGGCGGGCGTCAGCACGAGGGCAAGGGCGAGCGCGGACGCTGCGACAGAAGCGCGCGGGAACATTCGGGGCAGCTCCTCCGTTGATGGGTCACCGGGCGGGTTTGCCAAGGCGCGGCGCAGCTGTCGAGCCTCTGGCACTCCCGGATTCCGAGTGCTGACAGAAAGCTGCGCCGATTCAGGGCCTTGCCTGCACGGCCGTTGTTTGGAAGCATGACGCAACCATGACAGGACAGGAGTCCGGCGAAGAGGAGCACCAGCGCGACAGCAATGCGACAAGGGAGACAGTGATGACGGACATCGGACACGGGTCGGACCGGGATTTTGTGCGGCGGCTGCAGGGCCAGGGGCTGCTGACGGCGGAGATCGCCTACTGGATGCCCGACCACCCCTCGCTCCTGCAGCAGTTCGTGTGGCAGACGCTCGACGAGGCGCCGCGCTTCCCAGCGCTCAGCCGGTTCCTCGACCATTGGCGGCGGGAAGTGGAGGCCACCATTCACCAGATCCGGATCGCCCATTCGGCGATGCTGCAGCCGGCCGAGGTCAGGCTGGTGGACGGGATCATCCGGCTGCACTGACGCTGTCGGGCGCCGTCCCTGCGGGGGACTTCCCTTCCGGCGGGGAATTGCTAAGGCGCGGTCGTGACCAACCTTCTGGCGCTGCCCGAGAGCCAGCCCCTGTGGGTGACTGCGCTCGGGCTCATCGCGGCGATGGCGCTTGCCGCGCTCCTCGGGTTCCTCGCCCGGCGCCTCCCGGGCTCCATCCCGGAGCCGAGCTCCCAGGCGTCGACCATTCTCGGCGGCGGTCTCGGGCTGCTCGGTCTGCTGCTGGGCTTCTCGCTGTCGATGGCGGTCGGTTTCTTCGAGCAGCGGCGGACCCTGGTGATCGACGAGGCGAATGCGATCGGCACGGCCTATCTGCGCGCGCAGTTCCTCGACGAGCCGCACCGCGCGCGGATGAGCGGGCTTCTCGCCCGCTACGTGGACAACCGGATCCTGCTTGCCGAGGCACCGGCCGCGGAGGTGCCGGCGCTCCTGGCCACCAACGACGGGCTGCTGGCCGAACTGTGGGCGGCGACGCTCGTTGCAGCGCCCACGGTTGCGCCTCCCGTGCTGGCCTCGCCGCTGGTGACAGCCGTGAACGAGCTCATCGACGATGACCTGAAGCGCAAGGCGGCGCGACTTGCCCGGGTGCCATCCGAGCTGTTCATGATGCTGTTCGTCGTGCTGATCGCGATTTCGGCGATGCTGGGCCATTTCACGCAGCGGCCCGTCGACCGGATCGAGGGCGGGGTGCTGCTGCTGATCATCGCCATCGCGAGCCTCCTCGTGCTCGACATCAACCTGCCGAAGGACGGTTTCGTGCGTGAGGACCAGCGGCCGATGCGGCTGCTCCAGGAAAGCATCAGGGCCGGACCGGCGGTCTATGACCGGTATCGCGACCGGGGCGCCCCGGCGCCGGCCGGCTGAAGGCCTCAGGACGGGCGGGCGGCGGTCAGGCGGTAGAAGATTCCGCTCTCGTCCTCGCCCGTCAGTTCGAGGACGCCCTCGACGGTGATGGCCTGCTCGATCTCGACCGCAAACGCAGTGTCGGCCTTGACCTCGATGAACTGGGTGGGGCCGGCGTGGAAGTGGAACGGGCAGCCCGGCGGGTAGGCGAGCAGGACGAAGTGGCGCTGCCGGGCGGCATTCTCGAGCGGCATCATCCAGCCCGAGACCCGCACCCGCCTGCCCGCGAGCGCCTGCACTGCGGGCGGGAACAGCGGCTTGGCGCGGATATAGCCCTGGTCGTCGGTGCGGGTGGTTTCCTTCGTCGATTCGAGGAGCTGCCAGGAGATGCCGCCCCTGGGCGTCGGCGCGGGCTTCCAGATATCCTCGACCGGGGCGCGGCCGCCATCCTGGAAGGCAGGGGCCGGGGCGGCGGCAGCGAGGAGCAGGAGGGCGGCGGCACGGCGCATGGGCTGCCTATTGGGCCCTGGCGAGCGTTGTCGCAAGATCGGTGCGGAAGGTGGCGGCGGCCGGAAGCAGCGCGGCGAGCGCGCCGAGCAGCAGGGCGCCGGCGAGGATGAGCCCCTCGGCGGGAAGGAGCGTGGCGCCGGTCACGCCGATCCCGGCGAGGGTGGGGAAGGCGCGCGCTGCCAGTTCGACGAGGGCGTGGCCGAGAAGGAGGCCGAGGACGGCGCCAGCGGCGGCGACGAGCAGCCCTTCGAGGATGACGGTTGCGAACACCTGGGCTGGCCGTGCGCCCATGACGCGGAGCAGGGCGAGATCGCCGGCCCGTGCCCGGGCAGCGGCGAGGAGCACGGTGAAGATGGAGAGCGCGGCAGCCGCGGCGATGAGAAGGGCGAGGGCCCGGGCGCCTGCGATGGCGCCATCGAACAGGGTGAGGAAGCGCGCGGTTTCCTGGGCTGGGACTGCGGCCTGGAGCGCGGTCTGGCGGTTGATGGCGGCAGGAAGGCGGATGGCGGCGGCCGGCGAGGCGTAGGAGACGAGCACGGCAGTCACTTCGGGCGCGAGCGCGTTGCGGCCGGCGAGCGGCGGGGTGGCCGGGTCTCCTGTCCCGGCCCTGTCGCGGGCGTGATCGTGATCATGATCATGATCGTGATCATGATCGTGAGCATGGTCGTGGCCGGGGCCATGGTCATGGTCTTGGTCGTGGTCGTGTTCGATCCCGTGGACGTCCCAGACGCTCTCGACCGAGGTGAGGATGAGCCGGTCGGCGACGGTGCCGGTGGGGGCGAGGACGCCGGTGACGACATAGGGGGCGTGGGTGTGGGCCATGTCGCCATCGGGATCGTCGCCAAGGCCGTGGCTGCCGACGAAGCGCTGGCCGGGGCGCGCCCCGGTGCGGCGGGCGACCTCGGCGCCGATCACGGCTTCCATCGGGGCCTGCCAGGGCCTGCCCTCGGCGAGCCGGCCGCCGTGGAGCGCGAGAAAGTCGGGCTCGGTGCCGACGATGCGGAAGCCGCGGAAATTGTCGCCGAGCGCGAGCGGGATGGCGCGGGCCACGCCCGGGTCGGCGCGGAGCATGGCGAGCGCATCGAGGGGGATGTTCCCGGTGGGCTGGTCGATGTGGAAGATGGCGGAGAGGATGAGCTGGAGCGGCGAGCCCTTGGCGCCGACGACGAGATCGATGCCGGCGCTGTCGCGGGCGAAGCGGTCCTCGACCCGGGTCGAGACGAGAAGAAGGGCAGTGAGCGAGGCGACCGCGAGCGCGAGCAGGAGGATGTTGAGAAGCGACTGCCCGGCGCGGTCGCGCAGGTAGGCGAGTGCAAGGCCGATCATGCCGCCTCCCCGCCCGCGAGCCGGCCATCGGCGCCCAGTGTGATGGCGCGGGGGAAGCGGGGTTTCAGACGGCTGTCATGGGTCACGACGAGGAGCGCTGCCCCGGCTTCGCGCGCGGAGTCGAGGAGGAGCGTTGCCGCGGCTGCGGCAGACGCGTCGTCGAGCGCGGAGGTTGGCTCGTCGGCCAGCAGCAGCCGGGGTTCGGTGACGAGCGCGCGGGCGAGCGCGGCGCGCTGGGCCTCACCCTGGGAAAGCTCGCGCGGCAGGCGGCCGGCGAGCGGGGCGATCCCGAGGCGGTCGAGCAGGTGGGCGATGCGCGCCGGATCGGTGGGCAGGCCGGCGAGCCGGCGGGCGAGCGCGAGGTTGGCGTGGACCGAGAGCGCCGACACCAGCCGGAGCGACTGGAACACGATGGCAAGGGTGCGGCGGCGCAGGTCGTCGCGCGCGGCCGGTGCGAGTGCGTGCATCGGCTCGCCGGCAATGCGGATGGTGCCGGACTGGGGGGTCAGGAGGCCGGCGACGAGCTGGACGAGGGTCGACTTGCCCGAGCCCGACGGACCGAGGAGGAGACAGGCCTCGGCGGGCGCGAGGGAAAAGCTCAAGGGCCCGACGCCGCCTCCGCCCGGGCGACGAAAGCACAGGTCGGCGACGTCGAGAAGCATGACTGGTGCGATAAGGTATCCTGCACGCCCGTTGCAACCGAAACCGGCCTGCCAGGCTGGTTGCGACAGGGCCACAGCGGGCGGCGCGGCGCGCCCTGCGCCGCGCCCCGGGTCTCGACATTCGGAAAGCCTGCCCTATCGCTGTCGGCTCCATCCGGGGAGAAGGCATGGAAGCCATCATCGATCGCGTCGTCAACCTGAGCGACTTCATCTGGGGCGGCAGCTGGAACGGCGAGCAGCTGCTGCCCTTCCCGCCGATGGTGGTGATCCTGCTGGGCACCGGACTGTTCTTCATGGCGGGACTGCGCTTCTACCCGATCCGGCGGCTGGGTGCGGCGTTTGCGGGCCTCCTTGGCCGCGACCGCAAGGGGAGCGGCACGGGCGGCGAGATCTCGCCCTTTGCCGCGCTCTCGACCGCGCTTTCGGGCCAGGTGGGGACCGGCAATCTCGCAGGCGTTGCGACCGCGCTCACGCTGGGCGGGCCGGGGGCGATCTTCTGGATGTGGGTGACGGCGCTCATCGCCGCGCTGTACTTCACCAATCTCATTTCGGCCCGGCCGTTGAT
>CALLWN010000112.1 GCA_938016505.1 uncultured Sphingomonadaceae bacterium | reverse complement strand
CGGCTTCGAGCGGCTCGAACAGCGCCGTGTCGGTGCCGGTGAGCCAGGCCTGGCCGCCGAGCCTCCCGAGCCGCCCGAACAGGGCGGCGCGGCGGTCGGGGTCGAGGTGGGCGACCGCCTCGTCGAGCAGCAGCAGGGGCGGCGCGCCGCGCGCCTCGGCGACGAGCGCGGCGTGGGCGAGGAGAATGCCGACGAGGAGCGCCTTCTGTTCCCCGGTCGAGGCCTGGGCGGCCGGCCGACCGTCGGCGGCCAGGGTGACGGCGAAATCGTCGCGGTGCGGCCCGATGGGGGTGCGGCCGGCGGCGCGGTCGGCCAGGCGCGCGGCGGCAAGCGCGGCGGCAAGCCCGGCATGACGCGGCAGCGGGGCGAGCGCGGCGGCGGGAAAGCCCGGGTCGGCTTCGGCGGCAATGCGGGCCGAGAGGCGGGCAACGGTGTCGGCCCGGGCGTCGGCGACTGCTGCGCCATGCGTGGCGAGCTGGGCCTCGAGCGCGTCGAGCCAGGCGCCATCGGGCGGATCGGGCGCGGCGAGGAGCCGGTTGCGCTGGCGCAGCGCCGCTTCGTAGCGGGTGGCGTGGCCGGCGTGGCCGGGGTGGAGCGCGAGCGTCAGCCGGTCGAGGAAGCGCCGCCGCGCTGTTGCGGCTTCGGCGACCAGCCGGTCCATCGCAGGCGTGAGCCACAGGTTCGCAAGCCATTCGCCGAGGCGGGCGAGTGGCGCGGGTGCGCCCTCGGCCCGGAGCAGCCGGCGCTCGGGCGCCTCGGCGAGCGTGAAGGTCTCGAGTTCGACCGGCGGCAGGCCCGGGTCGGGGGCGAGCAGGGCGCGCACGCGAAACCCGCCCGGCCCGCCCTGGCGCGCCATCTCGGCGAGCGCGGCACCGCGCAGCCCCCGGCCGACCGACAGCAGCGAGATGGCCTCGAGGAGCGCGGTCTTGCCGGCGCCGTTCGGCCCGGTGAGCAGGACGGTTGCCGCCGCGCCGGTCTCGAGCCGGCTGGCCTGATGGTTGCGGAAGTCGGCGAGAGACAGCGTCAGGAGGGCGGGGTGCGCCATGGAGCCCTGGGCTCTAGCCCCGCTGCCGCCAAGCCGCTAGAGCGGGCCGGGTCGCCCCGACAGCCCAGGATGGACTGCCCCGCCCCATGAACACGCTCGCAGGCCTCATCAACTTCATCGTCTATGTGCTCCAGCTTCTGATCTGGGTGATCATCATCCAGGCCGTGCTCAGCTGGCTGGTGGCCTTCAACGTGATCAACACCCGCAACCGGTTTGTCGCCGGCCTTCTCGACGGGCTCGACCGGCTGCTCGGGCCGATCCTGCTGCCCATCAGGCGGCGCATGCCCGATCTGGGCGGGATCGACTTCTCGCCGCTCGTGGTCATTCTCGGGATCGTCCTTGTCCAGCAGCTGCTCCAGGGGCTGCGGATGGACCTTCTGGCACCCTGACGGCGGGTTTGGATGCAGATCATCGACGGCAAGGCGGCAGCGGCCCTGCTCCGCGCCGAGGTGGCGGCCGCGGTTGCTGCGCGGGTGGCCGGGGGCCGCCGCGCCCCGGCGCTCGCGGTGGTGCTGGTGGGCGACGACCCGGCGTCCGGCGTCTATGTGCGCAACAAGGTGAAGGCCTGCGCCGAGACCGGCATCCGCTCGATCGAGCACCGGCTCGGCGCCGGCGTGGCCGAGGCCGAGCTGCTCGCCCTGGTCGAAGCGCTCAATGCCGACGCGGACGTTGACGGCATCCTCGTCCAGCTGCCGCTGCCGCCGCAGTGCGACGCCACCCGCGTCATCGAGGCGATCGACCCGGCCAAGGATGTCGATGGCTTCCACCCCGTCAACGCGGGGCGCCTCGCGCTGGGGCTGCCCGGCTTCGTCCCCTGCACACCGGCCGGCTGCCTCCGGCTTCTGAAGGGCGTCCACGCCGATCTCGCCGGCGCCGAGGCGCTTGTCATCGGCCGCTCGACCATCGTGGGCCGGCCCATGGCGGCGCTGCTGGTGGGCGAATCCGCGACCGTCACCATCGCCCATTCGCGGAGCCGGGACCTGCCGGCGCTGGTCGGCCGGGCCGATATCGTGGTTGCGGCGGTCGGCAGGCCGGAACTGGTGCGCGGGAGCTGGCTGAAACCGGGGGCGACCGTGATCGATGTCGGCATCAACCGGGTGACCGGGCCCGACGGCAGCGCGCGCCTTGTTGGCGATGTCGCCTTTGTCGAGGCCGTCGAGGTGGCCGGCGCCGTCACGCCGGTTCCCGGCGGGGTCGGGCCGATGACGATCGCCTGCCTGATGGAGAACACGCTCAGGGCCGCCGGGTGACCCTGCCGCTCGATGCCTTCGTGTCGGCGCTGGTGACGCTTCTCGTCATCGTCGATCCGCCGGGCTGCGCGCCGATCTTCGCAAGCCTGACCGGGCATGCCAGCCCGGCCCAGCGGCGGTCGATGGCGGTCCGCGCCGTCGTCATCGCGGCGGGCATCCTCCTGTTCTTCGCCGCACTCGGCCAGCCGTTCCTGGGTGCGCTCGGCATCGGGCTTCCCGCCTTCTCGATCGCCGGCGGCATCCTCCTCTTCCTGTTTGCAACCGACATGATCTTCGAGAAGCGCACCGAGCGCCGCGAGGCCCGCGCCAAGGACGTGGCATCGCGCGAGGTCGAGGATGTCTCGGTGTTCCCGATGGCGATCCCGATGATCGCCGGGCCCGGCTCGATCGCGACCATCATGCTTCTCGTCGCCCGGGCGAAGTCGGTCGAGGAGCAGGCTGCGATCTATCTGGCGCTGGCGCTGGTGCTGCTGCTGACGCTCGTTGCCCTGCTTGCGGCGCGGCCGCTCATGGCGCTGCTGGGGGCCAAGGTGGAGGCGATGATCACTCGCCTGCTCGGTGTGGTGCTCGCGGCGCTTGCAGCGCAGATCGTGGTCGATGGCGTGAAGGGCGCGTTCGCCCTCTAGAGCTCGATCAGCCGGTTGGGCAGCTCGTCGGGGTTGCGGCCGTCTGGCGGGAAATGGGCGGCGAGAATGTCGCCGACGATGCCGATGGCGCGGACGAAGCCGCCGGCAAGATCGCCGCGCCGGGCCTCCGCAAGGAGGGCGGCATCGGCCTCGCCCCAGAGGTCGGGCGAGACCTTCGCGTAGATGCCCGCGTCGGCGATGATTTCGGTCATGTGGTCGTGGAGGCTTGCGAAGATGAGAACGCCGGTGCGCGCGCCGGTGAGGTGGATGCCGCGGGCGAGGAACTGCTTCATGGCAAGCTCATGCACCCGGGCGCGGCGCAGGGGTTCGGGCACCAGCCGCTGGGCCAGCGGCGAGACCCTGAGGAGCAGGAA
>CALLWN010000111.1 GCA_938016505.1 uncultured Sphingomonadaceae bacterium | reverse complement strand
ATGGGCCTGACCGGGCCCGCACCTCGAGCTACCTCACCGATCAGGAGGCCAGGGAGTTCCACGGGATCTTCATGACCAGTTTCCTGATCTTCACGGCCGTTGCGGTCATTGCCCACTTCCTGGTGTGGCAGTGGCGGCCGTGGCTGCCTGGCCCGCAGGGCTATGCGGCCGTGCAGGTCGAACAGCAACTTGCAGGCGCGACGACGCCTGCGCCCAAGGCCTGAGGAGACACAATCATGTGGAAGATCTGGCAGATGTTCCCGCCGCAGCGGACGCTCACGGCTCTGTTCGTGTTCCTGTTCGTGCTGGCACTTCTCATCCACTTCATCCTGTTGAGCACGGACCGGTTCAACTGGCTGGAAGGCCCGCGGACCACGGCGGCCGCCGCAACGGCGCCGGCCGCGGACACGCGACTGGGGTAACGGGCGCGCGGGGGCTGGCCCCAGGGGCACCCCGCACACCCCCTGACCACAAGAACGACTGGCCGGCTGCTGCGGCAGCCGGCCAGCTCGGAAGGATATGACCATGGCGCTCCTCAGCTTCGAGAGAAAATATCGGGTGCGAGGCGGCACGCTGATCGGCGGCGACCTGTTCGACTTCTGGGTCGGGCCCTTCTATGTCGGCTTCTTCGGCGTGCTCACCCTGTTCTTCGCCTCGCTCGGCACTGCGCTCATCTTCTATGGCGCGGCGATCGGCCCGACCTGGAACCCCTGGCTCATCTCCATCGCGCCGCCGGACCTGTCCTATGGGCTTGGTCTTGCGCCGCTGAAGGAGGGCGGGCTGTGGCAGATCATCACCATCTGCGCGATCGGCGCGTTCGTCTCCTGGGCGCTGCGCGAGGTCGAGATCTGCCGGAAGCTCGGCATGGGCTATCATGTGCCCTTCGCCTTCGGGGTTGCGATCTTCGCCTATGTGACGCTGGTCGTGTTCCGGCCCCTGCTCATGGGCGCCTGGGGCCATGGCTTTCCCTACGGGATCTTCAGCCACCTCGACTGGGTGTCGAACGTCGGCTACCAGTATCTGCACTTCCATTACAATCCGGCGCACATGATTGCGGTGTCGTTCTTCTTCACGACGACGCTCGCGCTGTCGCTCCATGGCTCGCTCATCCTCTCGGCCGCCAACCCGGCGAAGGGCGAGACGGTCAAGAGCTCCGAGCATGAGGACATGTTCTTCCAGGACATCATCGGCTACTCGGTCGGGACCCTCGGGATCCACCGCCTCGGCCTCATCCTTGCGCTGAACGCCGGCTTCTGGAGCGCGGTGTGCATCATCATCAGCGGCCCCTTCTGGACCCGTGGCTGGCCGGAATGGTGGTCGTGGTGGCTCAACCTGCCGATCTGGAACTGAGGAGAGAGACATGGGCTACCAGAATATCTTCACCCAGATCCAGGTCACCGGGCCCGGGCATGTCGTGCCCCTGCCACCTGGCGACGACGAGCGGATCGGCTCGGGCGACGCGCACAACACGCTTCTCGGCAAGCTGGGGAACGCGCAGATCGGGCCGTTCTACCTCGGCCGGCTCGGGCTTGCCTCGCTGCTGTGCGGGTTCCTCGCCTTCGAGATCATCGGGCTCAACATGTGGGCCTCGGTCAACTGGGACCCGGTCCAGTTCGTGCGCCAGCTGTTCTGGCTGTCGCTCGAGCCGCCGGCGCCCGAATATGGGCTTTCGATCCCGCCGCTCGACAAGGGCGGCTGGTGGCTGATCGCCGGCTTCTTCCTGACCGCGTCGATCCTTCTGTGGTGGGCACGCACCTATGTCCGCGCCCGCAGACTCGGCATGGGCACCCATGTCGCCTGGGCCTTTGCGTCGGCCATCTTCCTCTATCTCTCACTCGGCTTCTTCCGGCCGATCCTGATGGGCAGCTGGTCGGAAGCGGTGCCGTTCGGCATTTTCCCCCACCTCGACTGGACCGCGGCGCTGTCGATCCGCTACGGAAACTTCTTCTACAACCCGTTCCACGCGCTTTCGATCGTCTTCCTCTATGGCTCGACGCTGCTGTTCGCGATGCACGGGGCGACCATCCTCGCCGTGACCCGCTACGGCGGCGACCGCGAGATCGAGCAGATCATGGACCGCGGGACGGCGAGCGAACGTGCCGCATTGTTCTGGCGGTGGACGATGGGCTTTAACGCCAGCATGGAATCGATCCATCGCTGGGCCTGGTGGTTTGCCGTGCTGACGACGCTGACGGGGGGCATCGGCATTCTGCTGACCGGGACCGTTGTCGACAACTGGTACCTCTGGGCGGTCGACCACAAGTTCGCGCCCGCCTACCCGCCGACCGGCACGGTCGATCCGCTCCTCGCGCAGGGGACTGCACAATGACACCGACCACCTTCGTGAAGGCCAGCCTGCTGGCCGGCCTTCCCCTTCTGCTCGCGGCCTGTGAAGTGGGGCCGAAGGAGATCGCCCAGTCCGGCTACCGCGGCACGGGCATGGTGCAGGTCGCCCAGAAGGCGAACCTGCCCGGGCCCTACACCATCCCCGACGAAGACTATCGGGACTGGGAGCCCGACCGCAGCGCGGATGCCGAGAAGGCCGGGGCCTTCTACGAGAATGTCCAGGTGCTCGGCGATCTGACCACCGACGAGTTCAACCGGCTGATGGTCGCAATCACCGCCTGGGTCTCGCCGGAAGGCTCGGTCGAGAATGGCGGCTGCAACTATTGCCACAACCCCGAGAACATGGCCTCGGACGAGGTCTACACCAAGGTTGTCGCGCGCAAGATGCTGCAGATGACGAGGGCCATCAACGTCAACTGGACCGGCCATGTGAAGCAGACCGGAGTGACCTGCTACACCTGCCACCGCGGCCAGCCGGTGCCGGCCAACTACTGGACCGTTGACCCGAGCTCGATGGCGCGCATGGGGATCACCGGCAACCGGTTCGGGCAGAACAACCCGGACAAGATGGCTGTGGTCTACGCCTCCCTGCCCTATGATCCCTTCACCACCTATCTGAAGGCGGCAGACCCGTCGGAGCGGGCCATCCGGGTGGCCGGCGTCTCTGCCTATCCGGTCGCGGGCGCGCAGGGGGCGACGCTTGCCAACACCGAGCAGACCTACGGTCTTATGATGCACATGTCGGATTCGCTTGGGGTCAACTGCACCTTCTGCCACAACACCCACAGCTTCTCCGACTGGTCGGGTTCGAGCGCGCAGCGGGCTGTCTCCTGGTATGGCATCCGCATGGTGCGCGACGTGAACGAGGGCTACATCACCCCGCTCACCTCGGTGTTCCCGGCGAACCGGCTGGGGCCGCAGGGCGATCCGTTCAAGGTGAACTGCACCACCTGCCACGCCGGCCAGAACAAGCCGCTCGGCGGGATCCAGATGATCGACAGTTTCCCGGAACTGGCGCGCATCCCGGCGCCGGTGATCGCGGCTGCGGGGTCGAGCCCTGCGGGCTGACGCGCCCGACCAGAGACTGGAACCCCTGGGGCGCCTTCGGGCGCCCCTTTTCGTTCCGGCTCAGAAGAACCTGCTGATCGCCCAGCAGGTGGCAGCACCGACGATGATGTTCATCGGCACACCGATCCGCAGGAAATCGTTGAAGCGATAGTCTGCTGCTGCGTAGACGATGGTGTTGGTCTGGTAGCCGATGGGGGTTGCGAAGCTCGCCGAGGCCCCGAACATGACCGCGACGATGAGGGCGCGGGAGTCGATGCCGAGCGCCTCGGCAAGGCCGATGACGAGCGGCGGCATAAGCACGGCGACAGCGTTGTTGGTGACAAGCTCGGTCAGGATCGAGGTCAGCGCATAGACGCCGAGCAGGACGAGGAAGGGCGAGGCCCCCTCGAGCAGCGGCAGGGCGAGCCTCACGATGAGCTGGACGCTGCCGGCCTCTGCCAGCGCCGAGCCGATGGCGAGCATGGCAAAGATGAGCACGAGCACATTGCCATCGAGCGAGGACCAGGCTTCCTCGGGGCCGAGGCAGTTGGTGGCCAGCACGATGCCGACCGCGAGGATGGCGGCGGTGGTGATGTCGGTGACCCCGGTGGCGGCCAGGATGATGGCACCAGCAAAGGCCGCGATTGCAATCGGCGCCTTGGCGCGGCGGAAGGGCTGGGGCCGGGCTGCAGCGAGCCCGAGGAGATTCGGGTTGGCGCGCAGATCGCGCTGGGCGGCCTGGTCGGCGAGCACGAGGAGCCTGTCGCCAGGGCGGATCCGGACCGAGGCGAGGTCGGGTCCGGGTTCATGGACGTCGCGTTCGACCCCGACCAGACGGACCGGGAGGCGGTTGAGGAAGGGGATTTCCTGGAGCGGCTGCCCGATCGACGGATGAGCCGGGCCGACGGTGACCTCGACGAGATTGGCATCGGTTTCGCCGCGCTGGACCAGGGCCGCACCGGCATCGCCGATCCCGCGAAGGCCGACGAGGATCCCCCGCTGGCGGAGAAGGCCCGCCAGTTCCTGCGGGGCCGCGCGCACGACAAGCCTGTCGCCGGGCTGGATGATGTCTTCGGCGAGCTCGGCGCGCAGCAGCCGGCCGCCGCGCTTGAGGCCGACGAGACGCACTTCCGAGCGGTTGAGGGCAGCGACCCCCCCTGCCCTTCGGCCGATCCACTCGCAGGTCTCCCCGACCTCGAGCTCGGAGAGCATGACCTGGCGCGAGCTCTCGTCGAGCACCGATCCCGCCCGCGCCGGGAGCAGCAGCGGCCCGAGCAGGACGAGCCCGAGCGCGCCGGCAGCAAGGGCGACGAGGCCGACGCCGGTGATCTCGAAGATCCCGAAGGCTGGCTGGCCGAGATCGCGGGCGACGCCATCGACAAGAAGGTTGGTTGAGGTGCCGATGAGGGTGACGGTGCCGCCGAGGATCGAGATGTAGGACAGCGGGATGAGGAGCCGCGTGACCGGGATGTCGAGCGCGGCTGCGAGCCGGCGGAGGATGGGGACGCCGAGGATCACGATCGGCGTGTTGTTGAGGAAGGCGCTGGCGCTGGCCGTGCCGGCGTAAAGCTCGAGGAGCGACCGGCGCGGCCGCTGCCGCGCCCGGCCGAGGATCCGCGTGGTGACCGCCTCGACGGCGCCGGTGCGGATGAGCGCTGCCGATAGGATGAACATGGCCGCGATCGTGATCGGGGCCGGGTTGGCGAAGGCGGCGAGCGCGGCGCGGGTGTCGAGGAAGCCGAGCAGGATGAAGGTGGCGACCCCGGAGACTGCGACGACGACCGGCGGAAGCCGCTCGGCCGCGAAGGCAGCGAGCAGGATGACGATCAGGACCAGGCCGACGATGTCGCCGTGCTGGTCGAGAAAGCTGGCCCAGAGCGAAATTAGAGACCCCATCCCGTGGGCCATGTGCCGCGTCGTGCGGCTCAGGGCAACCGGGGCTTCAACCCTTGCTGGCCCGAAACCGTCAGGCGGCGACGGGCACCCGGGCGAGCGCGCAGCGCGACCAGATTTCCGACAACGCCTCGACAAGATGGTCGATGTCGGCATCGGTGTGGACCGGCGATGGCGTGATCCGCAGCCGCTCGGTGCCCTTGGGCACGGTCGGGTAGTTGATCGGCTGGATGTAGATGCCGTGGTTGTCGAGCAGCCAGTCGGAGATCATCTTGGTGTGGCGCGGGTCTCCGACCATCACCGGGATGATGTGGCTCGGGTTGTCGAGCATGGGGATGCCGATCGCCGTCAGCCTGGCGCGGACCTTGGCGACCCGGGCCTGGTGGGCTTCCCGCTCGACCGAGC
>CALLWN010000110.1 GCA_938016505.1 uncultured Sphingomonadaceae bacterium | reverse complement strand
GGCCGCTGCGGGCATGGACCAGCGCTGCAACCCGGTCGAGCTGCTGGAGGACCCCGGTTTCGTTGCTCGCGGCCTGGACGGCGACCAGCGATCCTTCCGGCAGCCGGTCGAGAGCCTCCTCCACAAGGAGGCCGTTGCGGTCGACCGGGAGGATGACGGCCCCCGGCGCGGCCTCGCGGACTGCGGCGTGCTCGGTGGCGAGGATCACGCGCGCTGGCGCGGCCGCGCCCCCAAGCGCCAGCGCCAGCGCCTCGGTGCCGCCGCTGGTGAAGACGATCGCATCGGCGGGAACCCCGAGACGCTTCGCAATCCGCGCCCGGGCGTCTTCGAGCGCCCGGCGCGCGGCCCGGCCCGGCCGGTGCTGGGACGAGGGATTGGCCCATTCACCTGAGCCGAGCCTCGCGCAGGCGGCGGCGACAGCGTCGACGGCAGCAGGCTGCATCGGCGCGGTTGCAGCCCAGTCGAGATAGGTCATGGCCGTGTCGCCACCATGGTTGCGGTTGCCCATCGCCTCACCCACTTTCTATAGACCGATCGGGAGGAGGGGCGACAGCCTCGGCCTGGTCGCGCCCGACCATTCGCGCATTGGGCCGGGCCATTCGAACAAAGGGGATCTATGCCCGAAGTCATCTTTCCCGGCCCCGAGGGCCGTCTGCATGGCCGCTACCAGCCTTCGCCGCACCCGCGGCCGATGCTTGCGATCATCCTCCACCCGCACCCGCACAGCGGGGGCACGATGAATTACCCGATCACGCTTGCGCTCTACAACATGTTCGTGAAGCGCGGCTTTGCGACCCTGCGGTTCAACTTCCGCGGCGTCGGCCGGTCGGAGGGCGAGTTCGACAACGGGGTCGGGGAATTGTCGGATGCCGCATCGGCGCTCGACTGGCTGCAGGCGCTCAACCCCGAAAGCTCGGGGACCTGGGTGGCGGGTGCCTCGTTCGGCGCGCTCATCGGCATGCAGCTCCTCATGCGACGGCCGGAGGTGAAGGGCTTCATCTCGATCGCGCCTCCAGCGAACCTCTACGACTTTGGGTTCCTCGCGCCCTGCCCTTCCTCGGGGCTCATCGTCCAGGGCACGGGCGACGAGGTGGTGGCCGAGCCGGCGGTCGCCAAGCTTGTCGAGAAGCTCAAGACCCAGAAGCACATCACGATCGACTATGCGACGATCGAAGGGGCCAACCACCATTTTCAGGCGGAGATGGACGAGCTGATGCGGACGGTGGAGGGCTACCTCGACCGGCGGCTGCGAGCCGGGCCTGGGAGGTGATTCGGATGACGGCTTGCACTTTTCCATGACACTATCATGACAGTGATTTGAAATCTGCGTGACACATGCTAGACTCCTCTCCGTGCCGGCATTCCCCGGCGCCGAGGGAGTTGATCATGACGCACCGTGCTATCCCCTATCTTGTCGGAGCGGCCATCGGCCTCGCGCCGCTGGCCGCATCCGAACCCGCCACCGCCCTTGCAGCAGCGAGGGGCATGCCCCCCCAGTTCGATCCGGCAGCGGTACTCATCCGCACGCGGGGTCTTGACCTGACGACAGTCGAAGGACGGGCCAGGCTCGACGCCCGCATCGCCCGGGCCGCGCGCGAAGTCTGCGACCCCGAGCCGGCCGCACGGTCACCGGCGCTCGATTCCGCCCGTGCCGACTGTGTCGCTGCGACCATCGCTGCATCCCAGCCGGGACGCAGCCGCGCGATCGCCGAACATCGCGCCCGCGGCCAGGCGACGGCCGCGATCCTGCCTGACTGACGAAGCGCCCGGGCCCGGGCCAGCTCCTATCCGGCTGGCCCGGCGCGAGCCAGTCGCCCGCCGCTCACGGGGTGCGGCACGCCAGTCGTCTCGGGCCAGCTGGTGGGCTGGCCCTCGCCCACCCGAACGGCAAGCCAGGCAAAGGCCTGGGCCTCGAGCGAATCGCCGTCGAGACCCTCGCTCTCGACCGGCGCGACCGGCAGACCCGTGCGCGCTGCGAGCGCGGCCATCAAGGCCGGGTTCTTCCGGCCGCCCCCGCACACCAGCAGTCGGTCGAGGCTGACCGGGAGGGTGCGAAGCGCCAGCGCGACGGCCTCGGCCGTGAAGGCCGTCAGCGTGGCCGCACCGTCTGCGAGCCCCAGGCCTTGCACCGGTCTCGTCGAAAAATCGTCGCGGTCGAGCGACTTGGGACCGGGCTGATCGAACCAGGGATTGTCGAGAAGCGCAGTCAGGACATCCTCGCGCACGCGCCCGGCGAGGGCGAGGGCGCCGCCATGATCGTGGGTTCCGGCCTTGTGGAAGGTGATCCAGTCATCGAGCAGGGCGTTGCCGGGCCCGGTGTCGAACGCCCCCCATGCGTCATCCGCGAACCAGGTCAGGTTGGCAACGCCGCCGATGTTGAGAACCCCGAGGGGCCGGGGCAGGTGGGCAGTGACGGCCCGGTGAAAGCCCGGGGCAAGTGGCGCCCCCTGGCCGCCTGCTGCGACGTCGGCGCTGCGGAAGTCATGCACCACCGGTCGGCCGAGCGCCGCGGCGAGAAGGCCGGCGTCGCCGATCTGCCAGGTCCAGCCGCGGTCGGGCCGGTGGGCCACGGTCGCGCCATGAAAGCCGACCAGCTCCGCCTGCTCCCAGCCCGGCAGCATCCGGACCGCCTCGGCATGGGCAAGCGTGAGCATGTGTTCGGCGGCGGCGATCTGCCGGTCAGGGGCAGGCGCGGCATGGGCAAGGGCGCGCTGCGCCGCCGCGCGGATCGCAAGGCGCTCCGCCTGGGCATAGGGCCGCTCGGCGGCGGCGAGAAGGCGGACATGGGTGTCGCCGTCGGTCTCGATGAGGGCCGCATCAACCCCGTCGGCCGAGGTGCCCGACATGAGACCCACCACCAGCCGCTTTCCCATCGCCGATTTCCCTCCTAAGGCGCTCGGCGCCATGTACCGGTCCGCGTTTCTCGAGACCCTCGCGGCGAGGGGCCATATCCACCAGCTGACCGACGCGGAAGCCCTTGATGCTGCGGCCGGGGCGCCAGGGCTGGTTGCCTATGTCGGCTATGACTGCACCGCGCCCTCGCTCCATGTCGGCAATCTTGCCACCATCATGCTGCTGCGCCGGCTGCAGCAGCATGGCGGCCGGCCGATCGTGCTGATGGGCGGTGGCACCACCAAGATCGGTGACCCCTCGGGCAAGGATGTCCAGCGGCAGATGTTGTCGGAGGAAGCGATTTCCGCCAACAAGGCCTCGATCCGCACCGTGTTCGAGCGGTTCCTCGACTTCGGCGGCGGGGCGGGCAGCGCCATCATGGTCGACAACGCCGACTGGCTCGACCGGATCGAGCTTATCCCGTTCCTGCGCGACTATGGCCGGCATCTCTCGGTCAACCGGATGCTCGCCCAGGATTCGGTCAGGCTGCGGCTCGAGCGCGAGCAGCCGCTCTCCTTCCTCGAGTTCAACTACATGGTGCTCCAGGCCTATGATTTCGTCGAGCTGGCGCGGCGCCATGGCTGCCGGCTGCAGATGGGCGGCTCCGACCAGTGGGGCAATATCGTGCAGGGGATCGACCTCGGGCGGCGGGTTGGCTGCCCCGACCTTCTCGGTCTCACGACCCCGCTCATCACCACGGCCGACGGCGCCAAGATGGGGAAGACGGCGGCAGGCGCGGTCTGGCTCAACCCCGACCAGCTTCCGGACTGGGACTATTGGCAGTTCTGGCGCAACACCGATGACCGCGATGTCGGCCGCTTCCTCCGGCTGTTCACCGATCTGCCGCTCGATGAGATCAGCCGGCTGGAATCACTGGAAGGCGCCGAAATCAACGCGGCCAAGATCGCGCTTGCCAATGCCGCGACCGCGCTGTGCCGGGGCGCGGCGGCAGCAGCGCGGGCCGAAGCGACCGCGCGGGCGACATTTGCCGAGGGTGCGGCAGGAGAGGCACTGCCCGAAGCGCGGGTGGGGTTTCCGGTGGGGGTGGTCGATGCGCTGACCGCCGCAGGGCTTGCGGCCTCGCGCGGGGAGGCAAGGCGCAAGCTTGCCGAAGGCGCGGTCCGTTTCGATGGCGAGGTGGTGACCGACCCCGAGACCAGGATCGACCGGCCCGGCCGCCTCAGCCTCGGGCGAAAGCGCCACGCGCGGCTGGTCGCGGCCTGACCGGTCAGCGGGGCGGCGCGGCCAGCGCCTGCTCGATCCGGGCAGCGCGTGCCGGGTCTTTCGGCACGCCCTCGCCCCGCCGGTAGGCATCGGCAAGCGCGAGGCGGGCTGGGGCATGACCGCTGTTCGCTGCCCTCAGGTACCAGGCCGCAGCGACTGCCGGATCCGCAGGTGCGCCAAGACCGCGCGCCGCCATCACCCCGAGCAAAGTTGCAGCGGCAGCGTCGCCGCGCAGGGCGAGCGGGCGAAGCAGCGCGCGTGCCTGCGGCCAGTTCCTGGCTTCCCAGGCGCGGACTGCAGCGGCCATGCCCGGCTCGGCCGCACACACCGGGCCAGCCGCCACAAGAAGGACCGACAGGAACAGCCGCCGCATGGCAGGGCGCCTAGTCTCCGGCCTAGCCGCTTTGCAAGGTGCGGACCGCAGCGTCGCGATCGAACAGGTAGAGCAGAAGCCGCGCTGCCGCGCCGCGGGGACCGGCAAGCCCACCATCGCGCTCGAGAAGGAGCCGGGCATCGGCGTCGGCGCCGGCGATGAGGCGGGCGACCTGATCGTCGGTTGCCAGCCGGAAGCCCTGGTCGCCAGCCTGGCGGGTGCCGAGCAGCTCGCCTGGCCCGCGCAGCCGGAGATCGGCCTCGGCGATCGCGAACCCATCGTCGGTCGAACGCAGCATCTGCAGCCGCTCACGCGCCGCGGCGGAAAGGTTCGGCCCGGCGAGGAGCAGGCAGACTGACCTGTCGCGGCCCCGGCCGACCCGCCCGCGCAGCTGGTGGAGCTGGGCAAGGCCGAACCGCTCGGCCGCCTCGATCACGATGAGGGTTGCCTCGGGCACGTCGACTCCGACCTCGATCACGGTGGTGGCGACCAGGAGCTGGGCCTCGCCGGCCACGAACCGGGCGAGCGCGGCATCGCGCGCCGGCCCTGGCATCCGGCCGTGAACGAGTGCCACCCTTTCACCGAACCGGGCCCGGAGCATCGCGGCGCGGCTGACTGCGGCAGCCTGGGCGTCGGGATCGGGCTGGTCGGCGCCATCGTCGACCAGCGGACACACCCAGTAGGCCCGGCGGCCGGCGGCGAGGTGGCGGGCGAGGCCGTCGATCACCTCGCCGATCCGCGCCATCGCGATCACGCGGGTGTCGATGGGGTGGCGGCCGGGGGGCCGCTCGTCGAGGATGGAGACATCGAGTGCGCCATAGCTCGCGAGCGCGAGGGTGCGCGGGATGGGCGTTGCCGTCATGACGAGCAGATGCGGCGGGTGGGCAGCCTTCTGCTGGAGGAGGAGCCGCTGGGCGACCCCGAAGCGATGCTGCTCGTCGATCACGGCGAGGCCAAGGTCATGGTAGGTGACCTGCTGCTGGAAGATCGCATGGGTGCCGACCAGGATGTCGATCGTGCCTTCGGCGAGTGCCGCGAGGATGGAGTCGCGGGTGCGGCCCTTTTCCCGGCCCGAGAGGAAGCCAAGCCGTACCGGGAGCCCGGCGAACAGGCTCTCGAGCGTTGCGAGATGCTGGCGGGCGAGAAGCTCGGTCGGAGCGAGCAAGGCACCCTGCACGCCCGCCTCGCAGGCCCGGGCGAGCGCGAGGGCTGCAACCAGCGTCTTGCCCGAGCCCACATCGCCCTGGAGCAGGCGGAGCATCGCCTGCGGCCGGGCAAGATCGGCTGCAATTTCGGAAACGGCCCGGCGCTGGGCGCCGGTGGGCGCGAAGGGAAGCTCTCTGAGCATGGCAGCGCCAAGGCGGCCGTCGCCCGCGAGCGGCCGGCTCGCCCTCCGGCGGTTGCTGGCGCGGACCAGGGCCCAGGCGAGCTGGCCGGCGAGAAGCTCGTCGTGGGCGAGCCGGTCGCGCGCTGCGGCCGCTTCGGGGTTGTTGTGGGCCTGGCGCAGCGCGTCGGCGAAGCTGGGCCAGCCGCGCGCGGCAAGCAGCGATGGCTCGAGCCATTCGGGCAGGTCGGGCAGGCGGTCGAGGGCGAGCCGGGTCGCATCCGCCCGGGCACGGCGGGTGAGACCCTCGGTCAGCGGATAGACCGGTTCGGCATCCGGTTGTCCCGGGTCGGGCGACGGCGGCGCAGGGCCACGGCCGAGCCGGGTGACCTGGTCGGGGTGGGCCATCTGCAGAAGGCCGTTCCAGCTTTCGAGCTGGCCGGCCACGCGCACCCGCTCACCGACCGGAAGCCGGGCGAGCATCCGGTTCGCCTGGCCGCCGAAGAAGAGGATGGCGAGCGGCTGACCGGCGGCATCGAGCGCTGCAGCACGGGCCGGCGCCCGCCCCTTCGCCTCGCGATGCTGGACGATCTCGACTGCAAGTGCGACCCGCTCGCCAGGAGCCGCCTCGGCCAGCAGGTCGATGGCGCGGGTCCGGCGAAAGCCGGAGGGCAGCACGAACAGCAGGTCGATGACCCGCTCGATCCCGAGCCTGCCGAGGCGCTGGGCGACGCGCGGCCCGATGCCCGGGAGCGATGTCACATCGGCAAACAGCGGGTTGAGCAGGGCGGGCCGCACGCCTATCCGCCTAGTCCTGGTTCGGGCGGACCTGCAAATGCGCAGGCCCGCCATCTTGCATGGGATGCACTGGATGGCCGACGCCCCGCTCGAGTTCCGCCTGAAGCGCGCGCACTGGCGCGCCAACCACCGTGGAACGAAGGAAGCCGACATGCTCGTCGGCGGCTTTGCCGCGCGCTACCTCGCGGCCATGACCGAGGCTGAGTTGACCTGGTTCGAGGCTCTGCTGGAGGAGCAGGATGTCGACATCCTCGCCTGGGCGTTCGGGACTGCGGAGCCGCCGGCCGAGCTTGCAGGCCCGATGCTGGAGCGGCTGCGGGCCCGTGACTATGTGGAGCTGCCGGGATGAGCATGGAACCGCTGGCGCTGCTTGCGCGCGCCAAGGCGCCGGTCACCGTGTCGGGCCTGCCAACGGGGCTGATGCCGTGGGCGCTCGCCGACCTTGCGCGGATGGCGCATGCAGCGGGCGGGCGGGCAGTGCTGATCGCCTCGGACGAGTCGGCGGCGCGCGCGGTCGGCGATGCGGCCTCTGTGTTCGCGCCGGAGCTTCGGGCGCTGGCGCTTCCGGCGTGGGATTGCCTGCCCTACGACCGCGCCTCGCCGGGACACGCCGTCGTTGCCGAGCGGCTTGCGACGCTTGCCACGCTGCTGGCGCCGCCTGCTGCGCCCACGCTCCTCGTCACCACCGTGGCGGCGGCAACCCAGCGCCTGCTGCCCCGCGCGGTGGTTGCGGCCCATGTCCGCCTGGTCGCGGTCGGGGACCGGCTGCCGCTCGAGACGCTCGTCGCCGATCTTTTGCGCCTCGGCTATGTCCGGGTCGACACCGTGGCCGACCAGGGCGAGTTCGCCGTGCGCGGCGGCCTTGTCGACCTGATGCCGCCGGGGGCTGATCGCGTGCTCCGGCTCGACTTCTTCGGCGACGAGGTGGAGGCGATCCGCGAGGTGGACCCGGCCTCGCAGCGCACCGTGGGCAGGCGGGGGGAGTTCACGCTGCTGCCGGTGTCGGAAGTGCTGCTCGACCCGGCGCGGATCCGACTGTTCCGCCAGCGCTGGCTCGAGATGTTCGGCGCTGGTGCTGCGGGCGACCCGCTCTACCAGGCGGTGAGCGAGGGCCGGCGGATCGCCGGGGCCGACCATTTCCTTCCCCTGTTCGAGGACCGGCTCGAGACGCTGTTCGACTGGCTCGGGCCGCACGACCTTGTGCTCGCCGATTCCGCAACCGGATCGGCAGCTGCCGAACGGTTCGAGGCGATCAACGACTATCACGACAACAGGGTGGCAGCACTGGCCGCACCGCCGACGCGCAAGCCGGGCGGCGGCGCGGTCTACCGGCCGCTTCCACAAGACGCGCTCTACCTTGCACCCGACGACTGGGCCGAGCGGCTGGCGTCTCGCCCGGTCCACCGGACCAGCCCGTTCGGGGGCGAGGCGGTGGATCTCGGCGGCCTGCCAGCGCGCGACTTCTCTGCCGACCGGGTCGCAGCCGAAGCGGCCGGGACCAGCCTCTACGCAGCGCTCGCCGCGCGCCTCGCCCGGGCCCGGGCGGAGCGGGTGAAGGTGGTGGTGGGCGCCTTCTCGCAAGGCAGCCGCGACCGGCTCGAAGGCCTGCTGGCAGAGGCCGGGGTGCCCGGCCTTCGCCCGGTCGAGACCTGGAGCGAAGCGCTTGGCTCCGCCGGGCGCGGTGAGGTCCCGCTCCTGGTCCTGCCGCTCGAGCACGGGTTCCAGCGGCTCTCGGCTGACGGCAGCAGGCTCGAGCTCTGGACCGAAGCGGACATGCTGGGCGACCGGCTGGTGCCGCGTCGGCGGCGCGCCCGGGCGGCCGACGCGTTCCTGAAGGAACTCCAGGTCCTGAACGCCGGCGAGCTCGTGGTCCATGAGGAGCATGGGATCGGCCGCTACATCGGCCTGCAGACCATCACTGCGGCCGGAAGCCCGCATGATACCGTGGCGCTCGAATATGCCGGGGGCGACCGGCTCTATGTGCCGGTCGAGAATCTCGACGTGCTCAGCCGCTATGGCGCGGACTCCGAGGGCGTAGCGCTCGACCGGCTGGGCGGAACCAGCTGGGCCGGCCGCAAGGCGCGGATGAAGGCGCGGATCCGCGAGATCGCGAACGACCTCTTGCGGGTGGCGGCAGCACGCGCGATGCGGGCTGCAGACATCCTCGTTCCCGACCAGGCCGGCTACGCGGCGTTTGTCGACCGCTTCCCCTGGGCCGAGACCGAGGACCAGCTCCGGGCGACCGCCGATGTGCTCCAGGACCTGGCCTCCGGGCGCCCGCTGGACCGGCTGGTGTGCGGGGATGTGGGCTTCGGCAAGACCGAGGTGGCGCTGCGCGCCGCATTCGCAGCCGCGATCGCGGGCGTGCAGGTCGCGGTCGTCTGCCCGACCACCCTGCTCGCCCGCCAGCATGCCGAGACCTTCCGCGAGCGGTTCCGCGGCTTTCCCCTTTCGGTCGGACGGCTGTCGCGGCTGGTGCCCGCAGCCGAGGCGAAAGCGACCCGCGACGGCCTTGCCGACGGCACGATCGACATCGTGGTCGGAACCCACGCGCTGCTTGCCAAGGGGGTGCAGTTCCAGCGGCTCGGGCTCGTCATCGTCGACGAGGAGCAGCGGTTCGGCGTGACCCACAAGGAGCGGCTGAAGGCGTTGCGCCACGATGTCCATGTGCTCACGCTCACGGCGACGCCCATTCCGCGGACACTGCAG
>CALLWN010000109.1 GCA_938016505.1 uncultured Sphingomonadaceae bacterium | reverse complement strand
TGCCGATCACGACGTGCTGGACTGCGAAACGCTGTTCCGTTCGCAGCGCAGGCTCTGGCTGCCGGTCGATCATCCCCTGCTCATGCGCGAGGCCATCGGTCTGGCCGATGTCGCGCGCGAGCCCTACATCATGCTGACGGTGGACGAGGCCGAGGCCACCGCCCGGCGCTACTGGGCTGCGGCCGGTCTGGCCCCGCAGGTCATCGTCGCCACTTCCTCGGTCGAGGCGGTGCGCTCGCTCGTCGCCGCCTGAATGGGCGTCACGGTGCTGTCGGACATGGTCTATCGGCCGTGGTCGCTGGAAGGCCAGCGGATCGAACTGCGCAGCCTGTCCGATCCGGTTCCCAGCATGGACGTGGGGCTTGCCTGGGCACGCGGCCGGCCGCTTTCGAAAGCGGCGGCGGTGTTCCGCGCCTTCATGTCGGTGGCGCTGGGGGGCGGGGGCTGAGGGCGCCCGGGGGAGGACGAGCATCGCCGGTCCCGCCACCGAAGTCTTCGGGCTCCCTTCTTCCGCCACTCCCCGCAGCGCAAGGCTCGGTGGCACGAAGCGATTGGTGAACGGGTGTCGCCCCGGGCGGAACAAGGCTCCCCACGCAGTCAACGACTGGGATAGCAGGCGCGGTCAGGCGGGTGAGGGCGGCGATACGAAGGTGCAACTCGGCGCCCTGACCGGCGAAGCATGTCACCAAGAGATCCTGACCGTGTCGCAACACACGGTGAACCGGCCCCGCTGTCCCTTGCGTTGCATTTCTCGCAGGGCGCCCGAGGACGGATGGTTCCGAGATGCCGGGAGGAGAGGCGCCTGAGCGGGCTGATGGGGATGATGCGCCTGTGGGCAGGGCGGGCGGGCGGCGCCTGTCCAGGCTGTCCGCAGGCGTGGCCGCGCCGGCGGCGGGTCTGTTCGCGCCGGGGCCGCGGTGGAGCCTGGCGCGCAGGCAGGCGGTTGTGCTGCGGCTGATCGCGGGCGAACCGGCGGAGTTGGTGTCGCGCGAGATCGGCGTGCCGCTCTGCAAGCCCGAGCGCTGGTGCGAGCGGGCCGAGGTGGCGCTCGATGCGGCGTCGCAGGAACGCGAGGCCGGGGGTGCCGGGCCGGGGGTGCCGGGCCGGGGATAGCGGGGCGGCCGCCGCGCTCAGGCGGATCGGTGAGCGAGGCACGGAGGTGGAGCTCCTGCGTGCGAGGATGGGGCGGATGCCGGGCCTTTGGGCCGGCCGGAGGTGGCGGTGACGGCCGGCTCGGTCGCTCCCGCCGCCGGCCGTGCCTGCGGCGCGGATCTCTGCAGCCCGGGAAGTGCCGCGCGCGTCGCTCTGCGCTGCCCGGCAGGCGACCATGGACCCCGCGCCGAGGCGCCCGAAGGATCGGCGCGGGCCAAGGTCGGCGGTCCCGGACGCCGACCTGCTGGCCGCGATCCGGGCCGATCTCGCCCGCTCGCCCCGGTCGGGCGAAGGCCATCGCAAGGTCCGGGCGCGCCTGTGCGAGCAGGGCGGCCTGCGCGTCGCGCGAAGGCGGGTGCTGCGAGCGATGCCCGAGAACGCCCTGCCGTCGCCGCACCGCGCCCGGTCGCGGCCCCGCGACGACCCCGCGACGACCCCGCGACGACCCCGTCCCCAGCATCGTGACCGAGGCGCCGGACGCGATCTGGGCCGTCGACGGCACGCAGCTCGCCCCGCTGCGGGACGGCAAGGTCTGGCTCTTCGCCGTCGCCGAGCACCGGAACGCCGGGGCCCTCGGCTGGCACGTCAGCAGGCGCGGCAAGCCATTGGCAGGGCGATTGGCAGGGCGATGCGCCGGCAGCACGGCCATCTCGGCCGCGACGCGGCCCGCGGTGTGCGACTGCGCCACGATCCCGGCAGCTGCCTCATGGCCGAGGACGTCCAGAACCGGATCACGGCCCGGGGCATGACCCCCGGCTCCGCCTTCTTCGGCCAGCCTCAGACCGGCGTCGTCGAGCGGTTGTTCTGCCCCCTCGAGCAGCCGGTCCTCTGCGGCCGCGTGTCCGCGACCACCGAAGACCCCCGCGACGCCGTCCGAGCCTTCATCGCCCGCGACACCCCGGAGCGGCTGAGCGAGAAGAACGGCCACCCCGGCCCGCAGGTCCTGCGCCGCCAACACGGGCTTGCGACCCTCCCGATCGCCGCCCAACCCGACCGAGTGTCCAAGGTGACGGGTCCGGTTCAGCCGTTGCAGACGCCGCAACCGGATCGGGATCATGGCTGGGCGCCTGAGGCACGGGCGGCGGGTCGCCACCCGCTGCGACAGATGCCCGAAGGTCTTCCTCTCTGCCGGCGCCCTCGCCGCAACCGTCACGTCCTTGCCATGAAACGAGAATGAGTCCTGATCCCGGCGGATGCTCTGAAGCGGTTACGCGATTTCATCTGCTTGAGAGAAATTCACCAAATCCGCGCAGTCGAGAGGTCCGGAGAAGATCGGCCTTGCGAGACCGCTTCCGGGCCTCGCGGTCCCGGGGCAGGTGCTCATCCCCCTCCCGCATCCACCCCAAAACACCGCCAAGATCCGGCCGCAGCCGCAGGGGAGAACGCTGTCGCGGGGGCAAATGGCGGGGCAAACCGCTCGGCTACGAGGACGTCTTCACCAAATTCGAGATGTGCCGCCGCCACTCTGCCGCCGTGGGCCTCGGTGGCGACGTCACCGACCAGTTCATCCGCTGACGCATGTCCCCCCGCTTCGACGGCCAGAGCGTCCTTGTCATCGGCGGCACCTGCGGCATCGGCGAAGGCATCGCCCGGGCCTTCCGCGCCGCGGGCGCCACCGTCATCGCCACCTGCGCCACCCCGGCCGAATGCAGCCCACCCGGCACCAGCCCGCTCGACATCCGCGCAGTGCCTGCCGTGGCCGCCCCCATCGGCGTCCTGCCCCGGCTCGACCGCCTCGTCTGCACTGCCGGCATCATCCGCCGCGGCGCTGAACAAGCCCCCGCCGTCTTTGCCGAAGTGATCGAGGTCAACCGGAACGGCGCGATGCGCGCGGCAAGCGCCGCCCGCCCGCCGCTGGCCGCGGCCCGCGGGACGCTGACGCGCCCGGCCGGATCGCCACCCCGCTCACCGCCGCGCTGCAGGATGATCCCGCCCAGACCGCGGCGATCCTGTCCCGCACGCCTCTGGGCCGCCGGGGCATACCCGCCGAGCTCGCCGGCCCCGCGCTCTTTCTCGCTTCGCCCGCCGCGGCCTTCATCACAGGCGCGGTTCTGTGCGTGGATGGCGGCTGCCCCGCCGCCTGACCCTCGCCGGCATGTTCGGAGCACAAAGACTTGCGGGGCAGGTCAAGGAAGGGGCGCGCTCGGTCCCTCGGGGGGGTGAAGCCGGCCCGGGAACGGTCCGGCCCGCGTCGGCCGGAGAAAGACGGGGCCGCTTGGCCGCGTTCAGGCGCCCCCCGCCCAGCCTCGCACCATGGCAAGCCCGGCCTCCGTCGGTCGCAAGGCCGGCGCGCGGTCATGCACGGCAATCCCGGCGCGCAGCCCGAAGAGTCGCTTGCCATAGCAGATCAGATGCTCGAGCGACTGCATCCCGAACAGCGCCGCCGGCAGGAAGGCCGCATAGGCCGCCTCCGCCGCCGCCACGTCGCCGGCGCACCAGGCCCGCCAGCAGGCGACGACGCCGGGCAGCACGTCGGGCGCCACGATGAACCCCGCTGCCCCGGCCCGCAGGCAGTCGGTCATCTCCAGCCCGCCGCGCCCGTTCAGGATCGCCAGCCGCGCCCCCAGCGCCTCGACCAGCGCGGCCAGGTCCACCGCGGTCCCTTCGGCCTTCACATGCGTGAACCCCGGACAGCGGGCCGCCAGCGCCGCCACGTCGGCCTCCGACAACGACCGGCCAAGGTATTGCGGCGCATTCTGCACGGCAAAGGGCAACCCGACCTCCGCCCCCACGCGGGCGAAGAAGTCCAGATACTCCGCCGCTCCGTAACTCCCCGCCAGCGGCGGCTGCAGGATCAGCCCGTCCGCCCCCGCCGCAGCGGCGTGCCGCCCCAGTTCCACCTGCGCCGCCACGGAATTGCCCGTTACCGTCACCGACAGCGGCAAACCGCCCCGGTCCTCGGCCGCCCAGTCGATCACCTGCCGCTGCTCCGCCTCGCTCAGCTTGGCCACCTCGGTCGCCAGACCCAGCACGGTCACGCCATCCGCCCCGCAGGCGCGCACATAGTCCACCTGCGCCCGCATCGCCGCCCGGTCCAGCCGCTCCCGTTCATCGAACAGCGCGTAAAGGACCGCGTGAATGCCCCCGACGCTCACCATTCCGCAATCGACCCGTCGCGATGCCGCCAGACCGGCGCGCGCCAGCGATGGCCGACCTTCGCCATCGCCGCCACATGCGCCTCGTCCACCTCGATGCCCAGCCCCGGCCCCTGCGGCACCATGAGATGCCCGTCCTCCACGACGATCCCGCCGGGCCTCACATAATCCAGCACATCCGCCCCGGCATTGTAGTGGATGCCGATCGACTGCTCCTGGATGAAGGCGTTGTGACAGACCGCATCCACCTGCAGCGAGGCCGCCAGCGCGATCGGCCCGATCGGGCAATGCGGTGCCAGCGCCACGTCATAGCCTTCCGCCCAATGCCCGATCCGCACCATCTCGGAAATGCCGCCCACATGCGCGGTGTCGGGATTGATGACCCGCGCCGCCCGCCTCTCGAAGACCTGCTTGAAATCGTAGCGGCTGTGCAGGCGTTCCCCGATGCAGAGCGGAATCGACGTCGCCCGCTGCAACTCGGCCATCGCCTCGACCATGGCCGAGACCACGGCATCCTCCACGAACATCGGCCGCAGCGGTTCCAGTTCGCGCAACAGCACCCCCGCCATCGGCAGATGCACCCGCCCGTGAAAGTCGAAGGCCAGGTCCATCTCGGCCCCCACGGCGTCGCGCAGCTCGCCCAGAATGCGGACGATTCCATCCACTTTCCTATAGGAGTCAACGATCTGCAATTCTTCGCAGATGTTGAACTTGACCGCACCATAGCCTTGCCGCTGTACGGCCCGGACTCCTTCGATCAGGTCCGCCGGACGGTCGCCCCCCGTCCAGCGATAGGTGCGCACCCTGTCCCGAACCGGCCCGCCCAGAAGCGCATGCACCGGCGCGCCCAGATCCTTGCCCTTGATGTCCCACAGGGCCATGTCCACGCCGGACAGCGCGCTCATCAGCACCGGCCCACCGCGATAGCAGCCGTTGCGATAGATCATCTGCCAGATGTCCTCGATCCGACGCGGATCCAGCCCGATCAGGAAGTCCTCCAGCTCCCGCACGGCCGCGGCAAGCGTCTCGGCATGTCCCTCCAGCACCGGCTCGCCCCATCCGGCGATCCCCGCATCGGTCTCGACCTTGAGAAACAGCCACCGCGGCGGCACCACCCATGTCTTCAGACCCGTGATCCGCATCACCCCTCCCGCGACCCGTCCCGCAGGTTGTCCATCGCCCAGCGCAGATGCTGTTCGGCGCCCTGCAAGAGCGCGATCATCGCCTCGACCGCCGCCTTTTCGTCGCGCGCCCGGAGATGGTCGTAGATCGCCCGATGCGCCTCGTAACCGCTCGCCATCAGCGACTTGCCCGACCGCCGCTGGCCGCGCTGGCTGGCCAGAAACGCCTCCATCAGGGTCGCCTCCATCGCCTCGAACAGGAAGGTCAGCACCCGGTTCCCCCCGGCGAGCGCCACCGCCTGGTGAAACCGCACGTCCGCCGCGGCAAAGGCGCCTTCGCCCGCCGAATCGCCCGCATCCGCCGCCAGAGCCGCCACCCGCATCGCCTCCAGCGCCGCCTCCACGGCCATCAGCCCCGCCCGGCTCGCATGGCGGCAGGCCATCTGCACCGACTGCACCTCGAGCACGCGGCGCACTTGCAACAGGTCGAACATCGCCCGCGGGTCCGACCGGATCAGCGACCGCAAGAACCCGCCGAACAGCGCCCCGTCCGGCTGCGTCACCGTGGCCCGCCGCCCCCGGGCCAGCGCCACCAGCCCTTGCCCCGCAAGGATCTTGAGCGCCTCGCGCACCGTCACCCGGCTCACCCCGAAGCGCTGGGCCAACTCCGCCTCGGAAGGAAGCCGGTCGCCGATCGCCAGCCGTTCGATCACGTCAGCCACCAGCATCTCCGCCACGCGCGGCGCGGCGGGGCGGTCCCTCGCCAAAGACTCGGGAAACACATCAGTCATGCAATACTTGTATGACACCTTTTTCATAACGTCCACATCGACGTCCACATCGAGGCCACGCTGCGGCGCCGCAGGGAATGCCGCGCTGCGTCTTTGCATTGGGAAAAAAGAAAGATCCTCATCCATGGGTGATGGCTGAAAGAAAACCGTGGACAGCCTTGTATGACTTCATTATGCATTCTTGTGTGACCCTCACGCGCGGCCCAGAACCGCCAGAGGGCCGTTTCGGGAGGATGACCTGACATGACTTCGACCAAGCTCTTGCTGACGGCCTTTGCCTGCTCGACCGCAGCCCTTGCCGCCACCGGTGCCGTTGCCTTCCCCACCGAAAAGTGGTGCTCGGGCGTCAACATCGCCGCCTTCCCCGGCGGCCCGCAGGGTGGCGTGTTCGCCAACAACGTCTACAACGGCTTCCGCCAGGCGGAACTCGATCTCGGTCCCAAAGTCACCTACTACTTCTCGAACTGGGATCCCAACCTGATGCTCCAGCAGATCCAGCAGGCTGTCGCCACCGGAGTGGACGGTATCGCGACCTACGGCTTTCCCGGCGAACCCGCGACCGGTCCCATCGTGGACCAGGCATTCGCCTCGGGCATCATCTTCACCACGCTCAACACCGCGCTGCCCGAATCCCAGGCCAAATATGCGTCGCAGGGCTTCGGCTATGTCGGCGCGCCCAACTATGCCGCCGGCCACGCGCTTGCCGCCGAGGCGGTGAAACGGTCGGGCGTCGTCGCGGGTGACACCGTCTTCGTCTGGGGTCTCCAGGGCCAGGGCGGCGACCGCGGCCAGCGGACCGTCGGCGTCATCGACGCCTTCACCGAGGCCGGCCTGAACGTCATCTATCAGGAAATCGACGCCGCAACGAACGCCGATCCCAACGCCGGGACCGCGACCTTCGTGGGCGTGATGGGCGCCAACCCCGACATCAAGATCGTCGTCACCGACCACGGCGGCCTGACCTCGAACGTCGGAGTCTATGCCAAGGCCGCGGGCCTTCAGCCCGGCCAGGTGTTCTTCGCGGGCTTCGACATGTCGCCCAATACGGCCCAGGCCATCCAGGAAGGCTACCAGAGCCTCGTCATCGACCAGCAGCCCTTCCTGCAGGGCTACCTGCCGATCCTGAACATCTGCCTGACCAAGAAATACGGTTTCTCCGGTCTCGACATCAACACCGCCGGCGCCTTCGTCGATGCCTCCAACGTCGAAGCCGTGGCCCCGCTCGCGGCGGTCGAGATCCGCTGACGCCCCCGGCCCTCCCGCGCCCTGCGGGAGGGCCATCATCCGCAGGACAGCCCGATGACGACGCCCGCCCCCCCCACCAGCACGCCGGTGATCGAGCTGCGCAACGTGTCCAAGACCTTCGGCGAGGTGCGCTCCCTCTCCGGCATCAACTTCGCCGTCTATCCCGGCGAAATCCTGGGACTTCTGGGGGACAACGGCGCGGGCAAGTCAACCCTGGTCAAGACGATCATGGGCTTCCACCGCCCCGACCCCGGCGGCGAGATCTGGTTCAAGGGCGAACGGATCGACGACTGGTCCGTCGCGCGCGCCCGCAGCCTCGGGATCGAGACGGTCTATCAGGAACGCGCGCTCTGCGAAAAACAGCCCATCTGGCGCAACATGTTCATGGGCCGCGAGCCCCGCACGAGGTGGGGCCTCCTCGACGTCAGGAAGATGCGCGCGGAATCCGCCCGCCTGATGTCGGAACACATGGGCTTCACCTCCGCCGCCGTGCACCCCGACAACGTGGTGGCCACCATGTCGGGCGGCGAGAAACAGGGCGTTGCCATCACCCGCGCGCTCTATTTCGACGCCCAGCTCGTCATCCTCGACGAACCCACGATGGGCCTGTCGCTGACGGAAACCGCCAAGACGCTCGATTTCGTCCGCAACATCAAGGCCGCGGGCAAGTCCGCGATCTTCATCGACCACAACATCTTCCACGTCTACCCGGTGGTCGACCGGCTCTACGTCCTCGACCGCGGCCGCGTGGCCGGCGTCTATGACAAGACGCAGATCACCATGGAAGATCTCATCGACCGCCTCTACCGCGTCGCCCGCACAGGCTCGCTCAACTGAACGTCGCGCTGCATCGAAGGCCCGCCCATGACCGACACGCCTGCCCAATCCGGCGCCAAACCGGCGGACAACCGCGTCGCCCCGCCCTCGCTCCTGCGCCGCTACGGCAGCCAGATGGGCATCATCGGCGTGGGCCTCGCCATGTGGCTGGCCTTCGTCGTGGCGGCCCCCGCGGTATTCACCAACGTCAACATCTACCTTGCCTTCGCGCAGACGACGCCGCAATTCGGCATCATCGCCATCGCGCTTACCTTCGTCGTCATCACCGGAGAGATCGACCTCTCCTTCCCTTCGGTCATGGCGCTCGGCACCGCCGCCTTCGCGCTTCTCGTGCCCATGGGCGTCCCCTGGCCCATCGGGCTCCTCGCCGCCTTCGCCACCGGCGCGCTCTGCGGCTGGATCAACGGCACGCTCGTCTCCTGGCTCAACATCCCCTCGCTCGTCATCACCATCGGGACGAGCTTCCTTTTCCGGGGTCTCGAACTCGTCCTCATGAAAGGCACCGGCGTGCCGCTCACGGCCGAGGCCTACCCGGAGATGCACGCCATCTTCCGCTCCATGCCCTTCGGTGTGCCCATCCAGACCCTGTGGATGATCGTGATCCTGATCGGCGCCTGGTATCTCCTGAACCGCACCCGCTTTGGCGCGCATGTCTTCCTCGTGGGCGACAACCCCACCTCGGCGCGGCTGATGGGCGTCAACGCGGTCAGCGTCAAGACCCGCGCCTTCATGCTCGTGGGCGTCATGGCCGTCTTCTCGGGCGTGATGACCTCGATCTACGGCTACTACTTCTGGCCTACGACCGGCGAGGGGTTCCTGCTGAACACGATCGCCTCGGTCTTCCTCGGCGGCACCTCGGTCTTCGGCGGCACCGGCTCGGTCGTCGGCACCTTCGTGGCCAGCTACATCATCGGCGCGATCAATGCCGGCATCGTCAGCGCAGGCATCAACGCCTTCTACACCCAGCTCGCCTTCGGCCTCGTGATCGTCGTCTCGGTCGTGCTGCAGACCCTGATCGACCGGAAGATCCGCCGCCAGTCGCTGACGGGTCGCTAGGGGGAGGCGCCGATGGGCAGGCTCGCTGGCCACCATATCCTTGTCACCGGCGGCAGCCGCGGCATCGGCGCGGCCACGGTCGAAAAGGCCCATGCCGAAGGCGCGCGCGTCAGTTTCATCGACCTTCTCCCCGATGAAGGCCGCGCACTCGCCGGGCGCCTCGGCCCGGGCGCCCATTTCGCGCAAGGCGACGTGACCAGCGCGGCCGACATCGCCCGGGCGCTGGCCGAGGCCACCGGCAGGTTCGGCCCCGTCACCGGTCTGGTCAACAACGCCGGCCGGAACTCCTATGCCGACGCGGTCGCGATGACCGAGGAGCAGTGGGACGCGGTCTTTGCCGTTGACCTCAAATCCGCCTGGCTCGTCGCCCGCGCGGTGCTCCCCGGCATGATCGCCGCGCAGAAGGGCGCGATCGTCAACATCGCCTCCGTCCATGCCGAGATGACCTATCCCGGTTTCTTCCCCTATGCCGCCGCGAAAAGCGGCCTCGTCGGACTGACCCGCTCGCTTGCGCTCGACATGGGGCGCCACCAGATCCGCGTGAACGCGCTGTCGCCCGGCTATACCGAAACCGCGCTCGTCGCCGAATTCTTCGCCAAGTCCGACCCCGCGCTGCGCGAGAAGGTCATGGAGACCCACCCGATGCACCGCATCGCCACGCCTGCCGAGATCGCCAACTGCATCGTCTTCCTGCTCTCGGACGAGGCCTCCTTCGTCACCGGGGCGAACTGGGTCGTCGACGGCGGCCTGACAGCGCGCTTCGCCGGGTAGGGTGGGCGAAACCCAAGCGCCCCGGCCGCACCCGCGCGCCTTGCGGCACCTGCGCTCCCGTCGCCGCCCCACAGCCGCCCGCCCTCCGCCCGGAACCGCCGGATGACGAGCGGCACCGCCGGATCGTGGCTCTGCCAGCTTTCGGCCGCGTAAAGCAGCGCCTCGTCGGGTGGAAAGCACAGCCCGTTCGGGCCGACCTGCCCCCCGTCGCCCATCGGGCGGCGACTGGACTGGCGAGGTGAGGAGTGCGCGCGCCGGGGCCGTGAGCGCCGGGCATCGGCGCGGGGCCTTTCGGGTGGCGCAGCGGCGATGCCCGTTGCGGGCGCAACGTTGCGGCGAAGGCTGCGGGGGTGAGGTG
>CALLWN010000108.1 GCA_938016505.1 uncultured Sphingomonadaceae bacterium | reverse complement strand
CTTCGACGAGCGGCCGCAGATAGAGGCGTTTCTGCTCCTCGCTGGCGTGGGACTGGAGGGCCTCGATCGCGCCCAGCGTCAGCATCGGGCACAGCGAGAAGGCCATGTTGGCGGCTGTCACCTGCTCCTGCACGGCGCAGGCAAGCGCGAAGGGGAGGCCCTGCCCGCCCCATTCGGGCGCGGCGTTGAGGCCGATCCAGCCCCCTTGGCCATAGGCATGGAAGGCGGCGCGGAACCCTTCCGGCAGGGTGACGACCCCGCCGGCGATCCGGGCGCCCTCGCGGTCGCCGACCATGTTGAGCGGCGCGAACACGCCCGAGGCGAGCCTGCCGGCCTCTTCGAGCACGGCTTTGACCAGATCGGGCGTTGCTGCGGCAAAGCCGGGAAGCGCGGCGAGGCCCGCGATGTCGGCGATCGTCTCGAGGACGAATGTCTGCTCGGCGATCGGTGCCCGATAGTCCATGCCTGCGCCCTTTGCCCTGTGGCCCCTGCCCGGCCTATAGCCGCCCGCGTGGGCAGGACCAGACCCCAGCGCGTGCGCGCGGCCGATGACCGCGCCATTGCCGAGGTGGTGCGCCACCTGAAGGGTGGCGGGATCGCGGCGGTGCCGACCGAGACGGTCTATGGCCTTGCCGCCGATGCCGCCAACCCGGGCGCGGTGGCCAAGGTCTTCCGCGCCAAGGGCCGGCCGGCGGCGAATCCGCTCATCGTCCATGTGACGGGCGCGGAGATGGCCGCGCGCTACGCCGAGGTGTCGCCGCTTGCCGGGCGGCTGATGGCGCGCTTCTGGCCCGGGCCGCTGACGCTGGTGCTGCCGAAGCGCGCTGACGCGCTGCTCACCGGCGCCGTGACTGCAGGGCTGCCGACGGTTGCGCTGCGCGCGCCCGATCACCCGGTCATGCAGGCGGTGATTCTCGGGCTCGGGCGCGGGGTTGCAGCGCCCTCGGCCAATGTCTCGGGCCGGCTTTCGCCGACGCGCGCCGACCATGTCGCGGGGCTCGACGTGCCACTGGTGCTCGACGCCGGCCCGTGCCGCGTCGGCCTCGAGAGCAGCATCGTCAAGGTCGAGGGGGACCGGCTGGTGCTGCTGCGCCCCGGGAGCCTCGATGCCGCGACGCTTGCCGCCGCTGCGGGCGTTGCGGTCGAAACGGCGGCGGGCGCCAGCACGGCAGCGCCGCAGGCGCCGGGCATGGCGTTTCGCCACTATGCGCCGCGCCTGCCGCTCGATCTCGACGTGACCGAGGCGCAGCCGGGGCGGTTCCTGATCGGCTTCGGGGCGGTTGCGGGAGACCTGAGCCTGTCGCCCGGGGGCGACCTCGACGAGGCGGCGGCGCGGCTGTTCGATGCCCTGCACCGGGCGGAGGCCAGCGGTGCCGCCCGGATCGGCGTTGCACCCATTCCGGTGACAGGCGCGGGCGCTGCGATCCGCGACCGGCTGGTGCGGGCGGCGGCAGGCAGCACCGGGCAAGGTTGAACACGCTCGCCACCGGCCGACCGCGCTGCTAGGCCGGCCGGCCATGCTCCGCCGCCTTTACCAGTGGACGCTTGCCAAATGCGGGCACCCCCATGCCGAGCGCTGGCTTGTGGGCCTGAGCTTCGCCGAGGCCAGCGTGTTCCCGATCCCGCCCGATGTGCTGCTGGCCCCGATGTGCCTTGCCCGGCCCGACCGGGCGCTGCGCTATGCTGCCATCTGCACGCTGGCCTCGGTTGTCGGCGCGCTCGTCGGCTACGCGATCGGCATGTTCCTGTTCGCGACGGTGGGGCGCGCCATCCTCGAGGTCTACGGCGCGCTCGCCAAGTTCGACAGGTTTGCCGCCGATTTCAACGCCAATGGCGCCATCATCGTCTTTCTCGCCGGGTTCACGCCGTTGCCGTTCAAGGTGATCACCATTGCCGCAGGCGCGACTGCAATGCCGCTTCCGGTGCTTGTCACTGCCAGCCTGGTCTCGCGGGCGGCGCGATTCTTCCTGGTGGCCGCGCTGCTGTGGAGGTTCGGTGATCCGATGAAGGCGTTCATCGACCGCAACTTCGCGCTTCTCACCACGGCGTTCGGGGTGCTGCTGGTGGGGGGGTTCCTTCTGGTGGGCTGGCTTGGCGGGCGGTAGGCGTCAGTGCCGGCCGCCGAACAGCTGGCGGCCGGCGAGATCGAGCATGATTTCCTCCGAGCCGCCGCCGATCGCGTTCACGCGGACCTCGCGGTAGATGCGCTCGACCTTGCTGCCGCGCAGGTAGGAGGCGCCGCCGAGCACCTGGGCGGCCTCGCGCGCGACATTCTCGAGCGTGCGGGTGGCCTGGACCTTGAGCATCGCGTAGCTCGCCGGCTGGCCGATGCCCTTCCTGTGCTGGTCGGCGAGAAGGTCGACCCAGGCCTGGGTCGCCTCGATCTGGCGGACGAGGTCGGCGAGCTTGATCCGGATCGACTGGTGCTGGACCAGGGGCTTGCCGAAGGTCTCGCGGGTCTGGGCCCAGTCGACCGCCTCGGCGAGCGCAACGCGCGCCATCGCCATGCAGCCATGGGCCATGCCGAGCCGCTCGGAGTTGAAGTTGCGCATGATGCCGGGGAAGCCGCCATTCTCGGGGCCGATGAGATTCTCGGGCGGGACCTCGACATTCTCGAAGTAGATGGCCGCCGTGTCGGAGCAGTGCCAGCCCATCTTCTCGAGCCGGGTGCGCGACACGCCGGGCCGGTCGGCCTCGATCAGCATGAGCGAGATGCCGCCCATGCCCGGGCCGCCGGTGCGCACTGCAACCGTGAACCAGTCGGCGCGCATGCCAGACGTGATGAACATCTTGCTGCCGTTGACGACATAGTGGTTGCCGCGCCGCTCGGCGCGGGTCTTCAGCTGGGCGACATCCGAGCCACCCGAAGGCTCGGTGATGGCGAGCGCGATGATCTTCTCACCGGAGAGCACGGCGGGCGCGACCCGCGCCTTCATCTCCTCGGAGCCGAGCGCGAGGATGGGGGGAAGGCCGATGCCATGGGTCATGAGGCTGGCGCCGAGGCCGCCGGCGCCGGGGGCGGCAAGCTCCTCGGACTGGGTCATGTTGTGGAAGATGTCGAAGCCTTCCGAGGTGCCGCCATAGGCCTCGGGATAGCCGAGGCCGAGGATGCCGGCTGCCGCGGCCTTGCGGTGGAGCTCGCGCGGGAGCTCGCCGTCGCGCTCCCACTGGTCGATGTGGGGCGCGACCTCGCGCTCGACGAAGCGCCGCACGGACTGGGCGACCGCCTCGTGGGTCTCGTCATAATAGGGCGAGCGCGCCCGCCAAGCCTCGAACATCCGCATTTGCCTCTCCTCGGCCACGCGCCTAGCAGCAGGCCGGGAGGGACTGGAAGCCCGTGAAATTCGCTTGCCTCGCCGTTGCCCTGCTCGGCCTCGTCGCAGTCACGCCCGCCGATGCCCGCACCCCGTTCGAGCCCGCCGACATCTGGCGGCTGCAGCAGGTGGAAAGCCCGGTGCTCGCGCCTGATGGCGGGCGGGTGCTGTTCACGCGGGTCCGGTTCGACG
>CALLWN010000107.1 GCA_938016505.1 uncultured Sphingomonadaceae bacterium | reverse complement strand
CACCCACCGGCAGGACTGCGATCTCGATTCCGCTCATTCCCCCTCCTCGAGCCAGGGTGCGATTCGCTCCGCCCCCAGCAGCTCCTCATAGGTCTGCCTCGGCCGCACCACAGCCCATTGTGAACCCTTGACCAGCACTTCCGGGACGAGCGGACGCGAATTGTAGGTGGAGGCCATGGTCGCGCCATAGGCCCCGGCCGTCATCAGCGCGACGAGGTCGCCAGCCGCGAGCGGGCTCGTCTCCCGGTCCTCGGCGAATGTGTCGCCGGTCTCGCACACCGGCCCGACGAAAGTGGCGAGCTCGCGCCCCGGCCGGGGGGTGACCGCGCGGATGTCGTGGTAGACCCCATAGAGGGTGGGGCGGATGAGATCGTTCATCCCGGCGTCGAGCACCACGAACCGGCGGGTCGCCCCCTGCTTCACCCGGACCACCCGCGTCACCAGCACACCGGCGTTGCCGACGATGAGCCGACCCGGCTCGAAAGCGAGCCTGACCCCCCACCCGGCGGTCACGCGGGCGACCATCGCGCCATAGGCGTCGGGTGCAACCGGGGCGGGATGGGCAGGATCATAGGGGATGCCGAGGCCGCCGCCGAGATCGGCACTCTCGACCCGGTGGCCCGCCGCCCGAAGGTCGGCGATGAGCGCGCCGAGCCGCGCGAACGCTGCCTCGAGCGGCCCGAGTTCGGCGATCTGGCTGCCAATGTGAACGGCAAGGCCGCGCATCCGGATGCCCGGTAGGCCGGTGCCCCGGGCCCACAGCGCCGGTATCCGGTCGGCCGGGATCCCGAACTTGTTCTCGGACTTGCCGGTCGAGATCTTGGCGTGGGTGCGGGCATCGACATCGGGGTTGACCCGAAGCGCAACCGGCGCGGTGGCGCCACGGGCGGCTGCGAGCGCGGAAAGCTCGTGCAGCTCCTCCTCGCTCTCGACATTGATCTGCCCGACCCCGGCGGCAAGGGCTTGGGCCATCTCGCCGGCCGTCTTGCCCACGCCCGAGAAGATGATGCGCGCCGCCGGCACGCCGGCTTCGAGCGCGCGGCGCATCTCGCCCTCGGAGACGACATCAGCGCCATAGCCTTCGCGGGCCAGCAGCCGGATGACCGAGAGATTCGGGTTGGCCTTGACTGCATAGGCCAGGAGCGGGTCGGCAACGCCGGCAAGCGCATCGCGGAACACCCGGGCATGGCGGGTGATGGTGGCGGCCGAATAGCAATAGAAGGGCGTTCCCACTTCCTCGGCAAGGCGGTTGAGCGGCACCTCCTCGGCGTGGAGCAGGCCGCCCTTCGGCAGGAAATGGTCCATCAGGGCGGCGGCAGGTCGAAGCCGTCGGTGCGGCGCTCGCGCGTTGTGGCGAGCACATCGTCCTGCCGGACCGGCCGGGCCTCGGGGGGCAGGCGGAGCCCGGCGGCAGTGTCGGCCTCGTCGCGCTCGCGCTGGGCGCGGCGCTGCTCGACGGCCCACTCGGCATCGGCCGGCATCCGGGTCAGCGCACCCTTGTGGCCGCAGCCGGCGACCAGCACGGCAAGAAGCAGCAGGCCCCACCGCCTCACGCCAGCGTCTCCAGCCGCCGGCGGGCTGCCGCGATCGCGTCCCGGACCGCAGCCGGCGCCGTGCCGCCCTGGCTGAGCCGCGAGGCAACCGATGCCTCGACCGAAAGCGGGGCAGCGTGCGCGCCTGCAAGCGCCGGGTCGATTGCGGTGAGCGCCGCCTCCGGCAGCGCGGCGAGCCCGACGCCGGCCGCCTCGGCCGCGCGCACCGCGCGCCCGGTCAGGTGGTGGGCCTCGCGGAACGGCAGCCCCTTCACCCGCACCAGCCAGTCGGCGAGGTCGGTCGCGGTCGAATAACCACTCGCCGCCACGTCGCGCATCCGCTCCGGCACGAAGGTCAGGTCTGCCATCATCCCCGCCATCGCCGCAATCGAGAGCTCGAGCAGGTCACAGGCCTCGAACAGCGGCTCCTTGTCGTCCTGCATGTCCTTGGAGTAGGCCAGCGGCAGCCCCTTCATCGTCACGCACAGCCCGGTCATCAGCCCGAGGATCCGGCCGGCATGGCCACGCACCAGCTCGGCGGCATCCGGGTTGCGCTTCTGCGGCATGATCGACGATCCGGTCGACCAGGCGTCGGGCAGGGTCACGAAGCCGAAGGGCTGGCTCGCCCACAGCACCAGCTCCTCGGCCAGCCGGGAGAGGTGGAGCGCGCAACTGGTCGCCGCCATCAGATAGTCGAGCGCGAAATCCCGGTCCGAGACCGAATCGAGCGCGTTCGCCGTCGGCGCGTCGAAGCCGAGCAGCTGCGCGGTCAGGTCGCGGTCGATCGGAAATCCGGTGCCGGCGAGCGCGGCTGCACCCAGCGGGCACAGGTTCATCCTGGCGCGCGCGTCGAGGAAGCGGTCGATGTCGCGCCAGATCATCTCGACATAGGCCATGAGATGATGGCCGAGCGTGACCGGCTGCGCCACCTGGAGGTGGGTGAAGCCGGGCATGACCGTCTCCGCCTCGGCCTCGGCGCGATCGATGAGGATGCGCGACAAATCGGCAAGCGCCCCGACATGGGCGTCGATCGCGTCGCGCACATAGAGCCGGAAGGCGGTCGCCACCTGGTCGTTGCGCGAGCGCGCGGTATGCAGCCGCCCGGCGACTGGCCCCACCAGCTCGGCGAGCCTGGCCTCGACCGTCATGTGGATGTCCTCGAGGGCGATCTCCTCGGGAACGCCCTCGGCCTCCCAGCGCGCTGCCAGCTGCTCGAGCCCTGCGACCAGCGCCTCGGCATCGGCGGCGGCGAGGATGCCGGTTTCGCCGAGCATCCGGGCATGGGCGATCGAGCCGGCGATGTCATGGCGCCACAGCCGCTTGTCGAACGGGATCGAGGCATTTATCCGGGCCAT
>CALLWN010000106.1 GCA_938016505.1 uncultured Sphingomonadaceae bacterium | reverse complement strand
GGCGAGGTCGGCGGTGGCGCGGAACGCGCGCAGCGAGCCCGACCAGTGCAGCGGGATGGCGGTGCCGCGCTCGGCGGTGGCAAGGGTCAGGCTGCCGGCGACGATCCGGACCTCGGCGCCGAGCGCGCGGGCCTCGGCCTCGAGGAAGGCAAGATCGGACAGGTTCAACTGGGCGATGGTGGCGCGGCGCTGGTCGGCGAGGCGGATGTCGGCCTCAAGGCCGTGGTCGGCGGCGATGGTGCGGGCGATGTCGGCGAGCGAGCGGTTCTCGAAGACCCGGGTGCGCCGGGTCATGCGGAGATCCTGGAGCGGGTCTTCGGCAAGCACGGTGATCCGCGGCGCAGCAGCTTCGGGGAACTCGCCCTCGAGCCCGGTGATGCGGCCCTCGAACAGCGGCTCGCCGCCGATGGCGAGCGTGAGCCGCCGGCCGAACTCGAGCAGGTCGCGGCCGAAATGGCGGTAGCCGGGGCCATCGGGCCCGCCCCAGTTGCCAAAGGTGACTTCGGCCGACGCGATTCCCGAGAGGCCTTCCTCGAGGACATGGGCGAGGAGGCCGGCCTCGAGCGCGGCAACCCGCGCGCCGTCGATCGCGACGGTGGGGCGCGACGGGCGCATCGGGATTGCGGCGGGGGCGGGCATGGCTTCGCCTTCAGTCCGCGCGGAGCCGGGCGCGGCGCGCCATCTGCCGGCGCAGCAGGGTTTCGAGCGCGCGCGGGTCGGGCGGGGGCGGCGGCCGGCGCGCGCCTGCATCGGGGGCGGGTGCGGCTTCGACCCGGGTTTCGAACTCGCCGATCTCGACGGCCATCAGCGCCTCCTCGCTCCGGTTGGTGCAAAGCCCGGCGCCCGCGCGGCGAGATCGACTGCGGTGCCCGGTGCGAGCCGGAGCGGATCCTCGATGCCGTTGGCGGCCGCGATCGCCTGCCAGGGGGTGGCCGATCCGGCGGCCATGGCCTGGAGGCTCTGGCCGCCTTTCGCCGGGGTGAAGGGGCGGGGCCTCGGGCGGGTGCCGCCGGGGGCCTCGGGCGTGAATTCGGGAACCCGGATCTTCTGCTGGACCATGGAGAGGGCAATGCTGGCGCGCAGCGGAAGGCCGGCGGGGGAGAACCAGTCGAGCGTTTCCTCGAGGCTCTCGACGACGCCGTCGAACAGGAAGCTGCCCCAGGAGACGCGCAGGCCCGGCGGGGCGAGCTTGCCTTCTGCGCCCTCGACCGGCTTCGGGGCCATGAAGTGGAGGACATCGGCGGTGAGGCGGCGGACATCGCTGACCGGGTTCGCCATCTCGGCGGTGACGTCGAACCAGAGCGACATCGAGAGCTTGGTGGTGCCGGCGCCGACGAACTGGATGCCGGCAGTGCCTGCGGAAGTGTCGGCGCCGCCCTCGGCGCCGTCGGCCGAGGCTGGCTGCTTCACCTCGTTGGCGAAGGCGAGCTTCAGGCTCTCGGGGTTGAACTGGACATCGAAGGCCTTGCCGCCGGGGGCTTCGGTTGCGAGGTCGGGGGCGAGCTCGATGAAGCGGGCCCGGGCGAGCGGCGGGCGGCTGGTGGAGCGGCTCATGGCGTGCCCCCGGGCTCGGCGAGCTCGAACCGGTCATAGGCGAGCTGGAGCTCCTCGATGGCGATGCCGCCGTCCTTCGCGTTGAGCGCCGGGGCCTTGAGCTTGACCGGCAGGCAGCGGTGGACCCAGAAGCGGGCGACCTCGTCCCGGCCATTGGCGCCGAGGATGACGACTTCGGCCTGGGCGCGCCTTGCGGGATCGTCGAGGCAGTCCTGGACCCAGGCCCAGAGGCCGCGATCGCGGGTGAGGCCGCGCTTCAGGGTGAGGTTGCCGTAGCTGACCGGGCCGGCAAGGCGGATGACGCGATCATTGGCGCCGCCCTCGCGGATGGTTTTGGCCTCCATGCTGAGCTCGAGGCCGTCGCACTCGGCAAAGGCAGCTGCCACCAGCGGGGCCGAGGCGCCGTCGGGCGTGATCTCGACGGCGAAGTTGAAGGCGAGGATGGGGCGCATCAGGCTGCGACCTCGGCAAGCATCTGGGCGCCGGGGCGCTGGGTGAGGACGAGGGTGATGGCGCGGACCGGGCTTGCCGGGGCGATGCTGATCTTGGCGACGAGGCGGCCCTCGTCGGTGTCTGCGGCGTGGGCCGTGACGGCGAGGCGATAGGGGGCGCGGGCGCCGGGCCGGCCGAGCGCTCCGGCGCGGGCAAAGCGGGCGAGCACGGCATCGAGGGCGCGCTCGAGGCCGCGGCGGGTGGCGTCGCCCAGCGGCTCGAAGACGAGCGGGCGGCCGGCGGCGACAAGGGCGCGGCGCAGGCGGATGAGGAGCAGGCGGGTGGAGACCTCGGTGACCGGGTGGCCGCTGCCGAGCGCGAGCAGGGGCTGATCGAGGAGGCGGGGACCGGTGGGCGAGGGCCAGATCGGGGCGACCGAGGTGGCGAGCCGCGCCTCGGCCTCGCCCGGGGCGGCATGGGCGGGTTCGCGGCCCGCGGCGGCGAGGCCGAGGTTGGCG
>CALLWN010000105.1 GCA_938016505.1 uncultured Sphingomonadaceae bacterium | reverse complement strand
GCGTTTCCCGGCCGCGCTAAAGGGCTGGCAAGGGTATCCGGCCAGGACGGCATCGAAGGCGCCGCGGAAGGGCCGGGCATCGAAGCTGCGCAGGTCGCTCCAGGTTGGGGCCGGGACGAAATACCCCGCGCGCTGGGCGGCGACGAGGACCGCCCTTGGCCAGTCCTCCCATTCGACGAAGGCGCGGGTGTGATAGCCGGGTTCGGCGAGCATGAGGCCCAGATCAAGGCCTCCGCCGCCTGCACAGAGGGACAATCCGTGCCGGGGACGTGACACCATGCCATTCACCGCACTCCGCGCTCGCGCAGGCGTTCGGCTGTCACGAGGCCGCGGGCCAGCATGGCATCGCGCATGGTGTTGCTGATCGCGCTGACCGGCAGGTAGCGGTCCGAGTTGACCAGATCGGCATAGAAGGCGGGCAGGTCGGTGATCGGCTTCGCAGCCGGGGCGGGGGACGTTTTGGGCTTCCGGCGCTTCCGCCCGGCATCCTCGACCTTGCGCTGGGCGGCACGCTGCATCGCCCGGTCCAGCGCCTTCGGCCCATCAGGCGGTTCGGGATGCTCCTCGCGGGAGGCCTCGGCCGCGGCGACGATCTCCGCCTCGGTCAGGCCCAGCTCGTCGCGCCAGCGCTGGACGTGCAACCGGGGCGGCCAGCCTTGCCACCAGCCGGGCAGGGCGGCCTGATCGAGGCCCAGCGCATCGAGCAGCGCCCCAAAAACCGCATCGGAAATCGCCGCGCGCGCTTGCGCGCCCTCCTCCTCCTTTACTGGTTTACTTAGAGGTTCCCTTACAGGGTTAGTGTCCGAAATCCGGACACGGCTTTCGGCATTTTCCGGACACGGGTTCCCCGGAAAATCGGACACGGCTTGCGCGCCAATCCCGTGTCTGAAATCCGGACACGGCAGGGCGTCGGCCGCGGCATCCATGGGCGAACCCGCTGCCATGTCGGTGATTTCAGCAGGGATGCATTCCCCGTGTCCGATTTCTGGACACGGCACCACAGCTAAAGGTGTAAAGCCCGGCTCGAACCCCAGGATGTAGCGTGTCGGCAGCTGGCGCTTGGTCACGGGATCGAGCCGCGGAACACGCCGCAGCAGGCCCACGGCTTCGAGCTGGCCGAGGTGATCGTTCAGCGTGGACCGGCTGATCTCGCAGTCATGCGCCAACCGGTCCTGCGAGGGAAAGCAGCCGTAATCGGGGTTGAACCGGTCGCAGAGGTGCCAGAGCACGATCTTGGTCGTGGGCTTCAACCCGCGCTGCTTGATGGCCCAGTTGGTGGCCTCGTGGCTCATGGCGCAGGCCTCCGCGGGGCAGGGGTAATCCGCGAGGTGAAGCCGTGATCGGCCAGCGCGCCCAGCGCGTCATCGAGGCTGCGCACTAGCGCCCAGCCGAATCCCTGCGCCTTCACCGCATCGCGGAACGCCTCCTGCTCCGGCCGTAGCCGCCCCTTCGGTGCCTTCAGTTCGAGGAACAGCACGCGGCCGTCGCAGATCACCATCAGATCGGCGAACCCGGCATGAACGCCCATGCCGACGAGGATCGCCTGGCGCTTGGCCCCGCGGGGCCCGGCCTCGGTCACCTCATTGGCGCAGTGATGGATGATCGCGCTGCGGGGCAGGGAAATGCGCAGCGCCTGCACGACGGAACGCTGCAAATCGGCTTCGGGGGTGCCACGGCGCATCATCTCGCGGCACTCCCCTGATCTTCGCGCTGGGCACGTTGCACTGGCCGCCGCGCATCGATGACGACCAGCAGGCGCTGGGCATCAGCACGCTCGCCCGGGGTCTCGCCATGCTGGGCAAGCACTTTACAGGCGAGCCGGATCAGGAGATCGCTGTGATGCGCGACATCGGCGATGACAGCGCGGGCTTCGGCCACGCGGTCGGCGGGCCAGGCGGAACTGTGGGGCTGGATGGTCATGACCGCCCCCGCGTCTTGCGCACCGGATGGGCCTGTTCCTGCGCGCGGATCCACTCCTGAATGGCGGCGCGGCGATAGAAGGTCTTTCGACCTATGCGTGTGCAGGGCGGCCCCTGGCGACGGGCCTCCCATCGGGACAGCGTGTCGGCCGTCAGGCCCAGCGCCCGGGCCAGCTGCTCGCGGCTGATCCAGTCGGCCAGCAGGTCGGGGATGTCTTCGTCGGGATCGGTCACAATGTCTTTCATGGGCTGCTCCGTTGGCCATGCGCCCTCTGGCAGGGGCAGGGTCAGCGAAGCAGAGCGCGAGGACCGGAAGACAGGCGGAAGGTGGAATTGAGCGCGGTGGATGAATTCCACCCCAGTTTTTATTGGGGTTTTGGGGCTTGTGGCTGGTCGCTGCTACCGCACGTAGCCGCGTCCACGGCGATCAGCCGAGGCGGCTCCGGGCGGTGAACTGTGCGCGTGCGTTACCGCTCCCTTCGGGCCAGGCGATTTGACCGGCGTTCGGACGGGTTGCCCGGTTTTGTTGGGGGCGGAATTGCCGGAACAGGTCGTTCCGGTGGGGTTCCGAAGCCGCTGGACGATATCCACATGTTCTTTCTTTGTTCGCACTGCGGGGCGCAGGATTGTGGTTGCGTGCTCGCCTTCTGGATGCGTAGATTCATGGTTGAGCAGTCCATAAGAATCGAAAAGACGAACACAGTCGGATGTGCACGCCGGTCACGGTGTGCCTCTGGCCTACAGGCGGTTTTCCTCGACGACGTGCTCTGAACCCCAGTCCGCCCACGTGCTCGGCACGGCGGGTCATTTGTAACCTGCATGCCGGCGGCCTCGGCCGAAGGATGCCGCATGTCTGAAAGGAGTTTCCCGATGCCCCTTCCGCCCGTTGCCTTCCACTCCATCTACGAAATTGCCGTGCGCTGGGGTTGCCCCCCGGCCGATGTGGCGGGCTGGGCAGCGGCGGGCCATCTGCACGTTGTGGCGGGCATACCCCCGGTCGTCTGCGGCGCCGAGACGGTGGCCGGGATGGTTCAGGTGCCGATGGCGGAACTGATGGGGATGTTCCGGCGGATCGGCCCGAGCGACGAGCAGGCCAGGCTCAGGCGGGTCATGCCATTCGGCAGCAAGGCCTGGCTCACGATCACCGATCCGGCCGAGGGCTTGCTGGTCCGGTCCTCCGACCTCCTCCTCGATGCCGGAACGCTGCAGACCTTCGAGGAAGAGCGTGATCTGCTGCGGCGCCCGGCTTCCTCAGTTGGTGCCAGCCCGCGCTACGATTGGGACGCGATGTACGCGTGGCTGACATGGTATCTGTTCGAAAAGGGAGTGCCCGACACCCAGACCGCACTGGTCTCGCTGGTGCAAGAGTGGTTCGTCCAGAACTCGAAGTCGGGCGAGGTGCCGGATGAAAGCACCATCCGCAAGCGGCTGTCCTCGCTCTGGCGCAGGTTGCGGAGTGAGGATGCCGCGTGAGCGTCAGGCCGACTGCGGTAGGTCGGCCCCCTCCTGCGCCGCGTCATGCACAAGGCGCGGCCGCGGGCGCAGGAGGCTGGCCACCGTGTCGACGCCCGCGCGCAGGGGGGAATCCATCAGGTGCGCGTAGCGCCGGGTGGTCTGCATCTGGCTGTGGCCCAAGAGCTTGCCGATCATTTCCAGCGACGCGCCGCCACTGACCAAGAGCGAGGCGAAGGTGTGGCGCAGGTCATGAATGCGGACGTCGGCCAACCCGGCGTCCTTCTGCACCTTGGCCCAGAAGCGGCGGATTTCCCGCACGGGCTGGCCGACAGTGTCGCCGGGGAACAGCCACGGGATTCCCCGCGGTACCGCCTGCTGGCGCAGGCGCACAATGCCGGCGACATCCTGCGAGATCGGGACACGGTGGATCTTGCGCTGCTTGGTCGTCGAGGCAGGCTTCGACCAGATGGCATAGTCGAGGTTGAACTGTTCAAACCGGGCCGTTCGGACCTCGCCCACCCGGGCACCGGTCAACATGCACATGCGGATGATCGCCGCGGCGCGCTCATCCTCGGCCGCATCCAGCACGGCCGCCAGCCGGGTCAGTTCTTCGGGCGACAGGAACCGTTCGCGGGCATGTTCGATGCGCCGATGGAACCCCTGCGCGGGGTTGTCCGTCCGCCATTCCCACTCCACCGCCAGCGTGAACATTTTGCGCAGCACCTCGCCCATTCGGTTGGCGCGGATCGGGGTGGGCTTGTGACCCTGCAGTTTGCGGGCCCGGTTGTTGGGCTTTGCCTTGCAGGGACGGGGGCGGCCCTCGGCCACGAAATCGAGGAACTTCGCGACGTCGGACTTGGTGATCTCCGTCACCAGCCGGTTGCCCCAGGCCGGTTCCACCATCTTCTTCAGCATTGAGACCTGGTCGCCTGCATTGGTCTTGGCGAGTTTCGGCAGATGCTCGGCGATGTAGCGGTCGATCATGTCCGTGATGCGCGGGGCCCCGCGCCACCCGTCGCGCATCGCCAGAGGATCCTGTCCCTCGTCGATGGCGCGGCGCAGTTCCTTGGCGCGTTCGCGCGCGGCCGTGACACTCCACTCCGGCCAGCGCCCGATGGTCATTCGCCGCTGCCGCCCGGCGTGCCGGTAGTCGATGGTGAAGGTCCGCGCGCCCGAGGCTTGCACACGGGCCGCGAAGCCGATCACATCCGTGTCGAAGATCTGATAGCTGACGCCGGGCTTCGGCTCCGCCTCGCGCAGGGTTTTCTCATTGAGTTTCAGTCTCTTGACCATCCATCCCGCCTCCTTGCCCGACGACACAGGCGTAGACCCGCGCCACTATCAAGTCGGACCACGGGGCCGGGACCGGAATAAAGGCGGAAGGTGGAACTGGAGCGGGAGTGGAAATTCCGGGCAGGAAGAGCGAGGGATTGGATGAACTGGCGCACCGCAGAAGGCGGGAAACAGACGGATGCACGCCTCCATCTGCGCCCTTGGTTTGATCGGGGTCCGCACATGGGTTAACCCTGACAGAATGCCACCAATCACGAACGGCCATGCCCAGCGCCAAGCCCCCGAGAAACCTGACGCCCGTGCTGTGCCAGCGCCTTCAAGCCGAGATGCTGAGGGCCTGTGAGGTCGTCGCCGCCCGTCATGGCCTGGTGGTCGAGCCGCGCGACATCACCAGCGTCGACCTGCGCTGGGGGTTCGATGTCACCTTTCGCGTCTCGATCCCCCTGCCGGATGGCACAGCCCTCGACCCCGAGCGGTTGCGGTTCGAGGCACTTGCCGAAGCCTTCGGCCTGTCCCCTGCCGATTACGGTCGCCAGTTCAGCACCGGGCGCGAGCATTTCCGCATCACCGGAATCGACCCTCGCCGCCCGAAATACCCAGTGTCAGCCGAGCGAATCCCGGACGGCCAGGGGTTCAAGTTCACCGCCGAACAAGTGGCACTGTTGCTGCAGAAGGGGATAAGGGATGTGACGCCGAAGGGGTAGGGGCAGGGCATTCGGCCACGGCGGACTGGCAGCGCCAGAGGCACGAGCTGTTCAGGAAGTGGGTCTATAATCACGCGGGATGTGACAATTAGGGTTAACGAGCATATCGCAGAATCAGAAGGGGTGCCTGCCAGATGGAATTCGATCCAGCACTATCATTCTCCGATAATCTTTCCCGTTTTCGGGCGGAAGCGGAGCGCATCGATGCCGATTGCGCCCGCATTCTTTTCGACAATCTGGCCCTGCTGGCGCGCGACGGTGATGCGATGCGCACCCGTCAGGCCGTTCAGGAGTTCAACCGGGCGGTCCTCGCCGCGCTAGACGGCCTGCCGGAAGGGCCTGTGGCATGAGCCGGTATTTTCTCGCCTCCGCCGCCATTGAGGGATTTCGCGGCATCAATAATGACGGCGATCCCCTTATGCTGAAGTTCAAACACGATGCCGTCAATTCCGTCCATGCGCCCAATGGGGTCGGTAAAAGCTCGATCTTTGAAGCGCTGCACTTCGCCCTGCACGGCACGGTGCCACGCCTGGAGGGGATGCAGGACGCCGAACAGGGTGCAAGCTACATCGTCAAAAAGTTTCATCCGGCGCAACAGGCGACGGTCGCCCTTGTTTTCAAGAGCGATGACGGCACGCCCGATGTGTCGATCACTCTCACCCGGACGGCGGCGGGCGGATGGGTCGTCACGTCTCCCTCCGGCCACGCTGATCCGGACAGCTTCCTCGCCGATCTTTGCGAAGATTTCGTGCTGGTCGATTACCCGCGCTTTGCCTCTCTCGTGGACTGCTCGGCCTTGGAGCGCGGGCGCTCCTTCGCCTCGCTGGTCGGCATGAGCCGGTATTCCCAGCTCCGGCAGGCGCTCGACGGGGCCAAGAACACTCGCAACATCAATAGCGATCTTGGACTGTCCACGCTCGACACAGAAGTGACCGCCGAGAACCGCGCCTTGGGGGCCGTTGAACAGCGCATCCTCGCCGCGTATCAGGAAGTGACCGGCGCGGTCGGCGGCCAGATCGCGGATACAGCCGCGCTGAAAGCGCAGGTGACGGCCGGACTGGCGGGCATCGCGCTTTTCACGCCGTTGCTCGCCGACGTCTCGGTGATGGACCTCGATTTTGACGCCGCTGAAAGGATTGTCGATCAGGAAGAAGGCGGCGCGGCGCGGAAAACTCTCGACGGCCTCAACGCCGCCGTCACGACGCTCGGCGGGTTGCAGGTTTCGGCGGCGGAACTTGCCGAGATCGACGCGCTGGTGACGGCGGCGAAGGCGCGCGACGATGCCATGCGTAAAGTCGGTGCCGCCAGCCTTCATGCTTTGCTGAAAGATGCG